>JAFIHP010000284.1 GCA_017849335.1 Actinomycetales bacterium
GACGCGGCCGAGGGGTGAGCGCCAGGTGCACGAGCCGTCATTCGCAGAAGCGGTGATGTGCCAGTAGCCGCTGGTCTTCATCTCGTGGTGGAACTTGCACAGGGGTCCGAGGTTGCAGGCATCGGTCAACCCGCCGGCGTCGTACGGTTTCGCGTGGTCGATCTCGCACCGTTCGGCCGGGCGGTTGCAGCCGGGGAACCGGCAGTACTGGTCACGGAGCCGGATCACGAGCTTCTGCAGGTCTGAGGCGAGGTAGTGCCGACGCCCGGCGTCCAGGATGCAGCCGGCGGAGTCCGTGACCAGCCGCCGGATGGTCGAGGACTCCAACGCCGCCTGCGCGATCAGGTCGGTGACTTCGTCGGCGGTGCAGGGCGTGTTGCCGATCCGGCCGCACGCGTCGCTCCCGACGAGCGTTTCCAGGGGGACAAGGACGTTCACATGGACCGCGAGCTTCGCCTCCTGCACCGGACTGTCCACGACGGCCACGGAGCCCGGATCGCCCAACGTGAGTGCCACGAGCGCCGCGACCTTCCGTTGGCCCATGGTGACGCAGCCTTCGGCGACCTCGAACCGAGCATCCTTGGCGAGGGTCTTCACCGCCTGCATGACGGCCTCGGCATGGGCCGTCGGCATGACCGCACGGATCTCGGACGTTCCAGGCTCGACGGGGTTGAGGAACAAGCCGTGGTCCTGCTCCGCGGCCTTCCGGCGGCGCTTGCGGGCACCCGCCGGGTCCGCGGCCGTGACCAGGACCCCGGTCTTCTTCCCCGCCTCGCCCGGGGTGTGCGTCGCGGCGAACGGGACGACCTTGGCGAGGATCGTGGCGCAGTGCTTCGCATACTCACCCTGCTCGGTCGGGTCGGCGCTGCCGTGGCCGGGCAGGTTCCGCAGCTGCCGGCCGATCGCCCGCACATGCTCGATCGTGACCGTGCCCGCGAGCATCCCGTCCAGCAACGGCGACCACGCGCCACTCAGCTCCTGGGACTCCAGGATCCGGGCCTCCCCGGTGACCGGCGACATGCGCAGCGCCGCGGTGATCTCACTCCACGCGGCCTGCTCCGGCGCCACGAACTGCGGACGCGCCGGCCGCTCGGGATCCACGTCTGCCGCGTGCTGAGCCTGAATCTCCGTCACGACCTTCGCCGTCACCGCATCCCGCGCCCACGCCTCCACCCCGGCCACGTACGCCGCGAACCGCTGGACCTGCTGCAGATACGTGACGGCCTCATCCGCCGTGAGCGCGGCCAGCTCGATCCGGTCCAACTCGCACAGCAACCCACTATCGACCGGCCGCGCGCACGCCATACCCAGCCGCATCACGTCGTCGACAACGACCTCGACCTCATCCCCCGTCACACCCTCATCGGGGCCGCCGGGAAGCTCGGGATCGGAATCGAACATACGTACAGATTACCGGACCGCACTGACACTCACGACCCTGCGAAGACCACGGTTGCGTTGCTGGGCAACAACTACTACGAGCGCGCGAGCTCCTCGGCGACCGCGGCGGCGAAGGCGTCCACGTCGGCAGCTGTGGTGTCCCACGAGCACATCCAGCGCACCTCGCCCGTCGCCTGGTCCCAGGTGTAGAAGCGGAACCTCTCCTGCAGCCGCTGCGTGACGTCGGCCGGCAGGGTCGCGAACACGGCGTTCGCCTGGACCGCACGGGTGACCGTCAGGCCGGGCAGGTCGATCACGCGAACGGCGAGGTCGGCGGCCATCGCGTTGGCGTGCGACGCGTTCCGCAGCCACAAGTCGTCGGTGAGGAGCGCCAGCAGCTGCGCGCTGACGAAGCGCATCTTGCTGGCGAGCTGCATCGACGTCTTGCGCAGGTAGTCGACTCCCGGGGCCGACTCCGGGTTCAGCACGACCACGGCCTCGCCGAGCATCGCGCCGTTCTTCGTGCCGCCGAAGGAGAGCACGTCGACCCCGAGGTCGGTCGTGACGGCGCGCAGGGGAACTCCCAGGGCCGCCGCGGCGTTCGCGATCCGAGCGCCGTCGAGGTGGACCGTCATCCCGAGGCTGTGCGCGTGATCGACGACCGCTCCGAGCTCGTCGAGGGAGTACAGCGTGCCGAGCTCCGTCGACTGCGTGACCGTCACGACGGCCGGCTGGGCCCGGTGCACGTCGCCGAATCCCCATGCCTGCACGTCGATCAGCTCGGGCGTGAGCTTGCCGTCCGGGGTCGGCACCGTCCACAGCTTCAGGCCACCGAGGTGCTCGGGCGCCCCACCCTCGTCGACGTTCACGTGGGCCGTCGAGGCGCACACGACCGCCTCCCATCGGCGCGTCATCGCCTGCAGCGCAACGACGTTCGCCCCGGTCCCGTTGAACACCGGGAACACCTGCGCCGCGGCGCCGAACGTCTCGCGCACCGCCTCCGCGAGCGCTGCGGTCACGCCGTCGTCGCCGTAGGAGACGTCATGCCCGGCGTTCGCCTGCGCGATCGCGGCGAGCACCTCCGGATGGATGGAGGCGTAGTTGTCACTGGCGAAGCCGCGCCACGGCGCGGTCGGCATCGGGGTCGTCACGAGGTGATCATGACGCCGACGTCGGCACGGTCAGGTCGACGCGCGACCCGTTCTCGGCCGGCTCGACGCACACCTCGGCGATCGCGTCGCCGAGGTCGCGCACGTGGGTGTACCCGGACCAGTCCCGCTCCGGCTCGGCCGCCGCCATCGCATCCGTCAGCAGCGCCTTGACGGCGACGACGACCGCTGCGCCGTCGGAGTCGCGCAGGAAGTGCGCGACGCCCGCCGTCCAGGCCTCCGCTGCGGACTTGGCGGCGGCGTACGCGATGTTGCCGGCGGTCGGGGTCGCCGCCGCCGTGCTGGTCACCATGACGACGCGACCGACGGGGCTCGCCTTGACGTCGGGGCCGAACACCGCGGTCAGGGTCGCGAACGTCCCGACGATCGGCGGGTGCAGCGCCTGCCAGTCCTCGACCGACGACACCGACAGGGTTCGCCCGCCTCGCCAGCCGCCCACGAGATGGATCACGGCGTCGACGCGACCGAGGTCGTCGAGGATGCGCTCGCGCAGCGCCACGACCGCGTCGACGTCGAGGAGGTCGACCGCGAACGCGCGCGCATCGACGTCGCCCAGCGTCGCGACGGCGGCGTCTGCGGCCTCCTGGCGCGAGTCGATCACGACGAGCCGGTAGCCCGCGGCAGCCAGGCTCGCCGCGGTCGCGATGCCGCCACCACCCGCACCCGCGATCACGGCGACCGGGGCGCTCATGCCGAGATCCCGGCGGTCGACTCGATCGTCGGCGCCAGCCGTCGGCTCAGGGCGTCGTAGAACACACTCAGGGGGAACTCGTCCGGCATCACAGCGTCGACCATCTCACGCGGCTCCCCGGTAAGCGGCAGCGCGTCCGCCCCACGCGCCCACACGGACGCCGGGTGCGGCTCGACGTACGACGCCACGAACGCGTGCGCGGCCAGCCATTGGGACACCCGCGACCGGTCGATCCCGTCGTGGTACAGGGCTTCCACCTCGTCGGCCAGCGCCACCACGGCCTCGGGCAGGCGTGCCCAGTCCACAGACAGCGTGTTGTCGGTCCAGCGCACGACCTCCGCCCGGTGCAGCCACGCGAAGAGCAGCTGGCCGGCCAGACCGTCGTAGTTGCGGACGCGCGAACCCGTGACGGGGAAGCGGAAGAGGCGGTCCAGGACGATGGCGTACCGGATGTACCGGCCGAGGTGCACCTCGTTCGCGTCCAGCGTCAACGTCTCTCGGTACGTCGCGAGGTCGCAGCGCAGCTCCTCCAGGGCGTACGTCCAGTACGGCATGCGCTGCTTGATCATGAACGGGTCGAACGGCAGGTCGCCCCGGCTGTGGGTGCGGTCGTGGATCAGGTCCCACAGCACGAACGTCTCCTGCGCGAGCAACTGGTCGGCGAGCAGCAGGTCGACCTCCGGCGGGAGCGGCAGTCGCAGGGCGTCTGCCGCGGCGCGCGCGACGACCCGGAAGCGCGCCGCCTCGCGGTCGCAGAAGATGCCGCCCCAGTGGAAGTCGATCGTCGTGCTCGTCGCGACGGTCTCCGGAAAGAGCACGGCGGAGTGCGTGTCGTAGCCCGACGTGAACGCCACGAACTCGATCGGGACGAACGCCGCGTTGTCGTACGTGCGCTCCTGCTCGGCCAGCCAGTCCGGCCAGAACGTGCGGGTGATGACGGCCTCGAGGTTGCGGTTCGGGTTGCCGTTCTGCGTGTACATCGGGAACACGACGAGGTGCTCGACGCCGTGCTCGCGGCGCTGGTCGGGTCGGAAGAGCGCGAGCGACGTCACGAAGTCCGGCACCGCGTACCCCCCGGCGGACCACGCCCGCAGGTCGGCGACCGTCGCCTCGAGGTGCTCGCGCTGGTGCGTGAACCGCGGCGTCAGGTCGACGATCGCGACGCACATCTGGTCCACGAGCGCGTCGACGGCGACCCGATCGTGGACCGTGAGGTCGATCGAGCCGTCCTTCGCCTGCAGGGGACGAAGCCCCTCGACCGCGTCGGCAAGCCGCGCCCACGCGTCGTCCGTCGTGGCCCACGTCGGCTCCGCCGCACCCTGGCCGCGGGCGTTGGCGGTCGCAGCGGCCGCCCAGGTGACGACGTTGCGCCACAGCGCGCGATGGTCGAGGTCGTCGATCGAGTCGTCGCCGAACAGGTCGGAGTCGGCGGTGACGACGACGCGCCCGCGCGGCAGGTCGGCGGCGAGGACCAGTGCCGCACCGGCGGGGTCGGCGGTCGGGTACGTGCGCGCGACGGTCTCGACGGCGGCGGCGTCGGCCGTGTCCGACGGATGCAGAGTGCCCGCGCGGTAGAAGCACGCCGCGTCAACCTCGGCGGTCAGGTCGTGGCGGGTGCCGTGGACGAGGTCGGCGAGCACCCAGGTCGGCACGTCGGTGAACGCGTGCGCGGGGTCCTGCACCGTCGCGTTGTCGATCACGACCCCGAACCGGGCGGCGAGCTCGGCGGCGCTGTTCCCGTACTTCGCCTGCTCGGTCTCGCCGAGGACGACGAGCCCGCCGCCGGCCCGGACGAACGCCTCGACGGCGGCCAGCTCGTCGGCGGTCAGTCGCGGCGACCCGGAACCGGTCGTGTGCTCCCACGCGTCGTCGGCCGCGTGCGGCAGGACGAGCGCATCGACACCCCCGAGAGCGCCGGCGTCGAGCGGTCCCTCGGTGTGCACGCGGACCGTGAACCCGGCGCGCTCGAGCTCGGCGCGGGCCTGCGCGTACGACGCGTCGGCCGGGTTCACCGGGTTCATCACGGCCGCGAGCTCGGGCCGGGTGGTCCAGGCCTGGCGGTGCGACTCGTCGACGAGGACGGTGCCAATAGGGCGCACGTCAGCCTCCAGCGATCGATGGATTCGGGAGAAGATCCCGACACGAGGCTAACAGGCCGGACGATGTTCGGCCAAGACTGCCCATCAGCGCGGCCTGTCCGCCCTCAGGCGGCTGAGGGTGAACGCGATCGCCCCGAGCACGATGACGATGCCGGCGACGAAGCCGAACGCGACGAGGTCCCAGCCGAGCACGGCGACCCGCACGGCGAGCGCCGCCAGCAGCATGAACAGCGCGAAGCCCTGGAGGAAGAGCGAGAAGCGCAGGGTGCGGCGGGTCGATTCTTCGGGTGTCGGCAGCGGGGACGTCACGCGCACATCCTGCCCGGTGCGAGGCGGACGGCTAGGGCCGTACGTTCCACGAGCGGACGACCGGGCAGTCGTGCTCGAAGCCCAGCGACGACAGCGTCGCCGGCTCCAGCGCGAACAGCCGGCCGTCGACCGGCGGGAGGGCGAGCCAGCGCGCGGTGAGGATGCGCAGCACGTGCGCGTGGGCGACGAGCACGACATCCGCGCCGCCCGCGAGGACCGGCGCGCATCGGGCGAGCACCCGGTCGACACGGGTCCCGACGTCCGCGACCTGCTCTCCGGGCGTCGCGCCGGGCGGGACCGGGTGGTCCCAGACCAGCCACCGCGGATCGCCGGTCTCCTGCCGGATCTCGGGCGTCGTCCGCCCTTCCCAGGCGCCGTAGTCCCACTCCAGCAGGTCGGCGTCCTCCTGCGCGACGAGACCGGCGAGCCGCGCCGTGTCGCGTGCCCGGGAGAGCGGGCTGCACAGCACGAGCCCGGGCGAGCCGGGCAGGGTCCGTTCGACGACGGGGCGCAGGTCCGCCGCCTGCCGCTGTCCCTCGTCGGTCAGCGGCACGTCCGTCCGGCCCGTGTGACGGCCCGCCGCCGCCCACGCGGTCTGGCCGTGCCGGATCAGCCAGAGCCGCGCGTCCGCCATGACGGGAGCCTAGGGGCACGGCGCTGACAGACTGAGCGGATGAAGACACCCGCTCCGCTGCGCCCGGGCAGCGTCGTCGGGATCACGGCGCCGTCCAGTGGTGTCCAGGACGAGCTACGGCCACGGCTCGCCGTCGCGATCGACGCCCTGCGATCTCGGGGATACGAGGTCGTCGTCGGCGAGTGCATCGGCCAGCCCGGCGTCACGAGCGCCCCGGCGCCCGAACGGGCCGCCGAGCTCATGGCCATGCTGCGCGATCCGGCGATCGACGCGATCGTCCCGCCGTGGGGTGGCGAGCTCGCGGTCGAGGTCTTGCCGCTGCTCGACGTCGACGCCCTCGCCGACGTCGCTCCGACGTGGGTCGTCGGCTACTCCGACATCTCCACGCTCCTGCTGCCGCTGACCTGCCGGCTGGGGTGGGTCACGCTGCACGGGCAGAACCTGATGGACACCCCGAACCGCGTGCCGGCGCCGCTGGCGTCGTGGATCGAGGTCGTCGAGTCGACGCAGCCGGCGACCATCACGCAGGGGCCGTCCGAACGGCACGGGGCGAACGGATACGCGGACTGGGTCGCGCATCCCGCGAGCGACGAGTTCACTCTCGACGCGGTCGGGTCGTGGCGCCCCCTCGACCCGGCCGTGACATCGGTCCACGCGGCCGGGACGCTGATCGGCGGGTGCATCGAGACGACGAGCATGCTGGCCGGGACGTCGTTCGGCGACGTCGCGGCCATCGCCGAGCAGCACGCGCCGGACGGCCTGGTCGTCTACGTGGAGGCGGCCGAGGAGCACGCGCTGGCCATCGCACGCAGTCTGTGGCGCATGCGCCTGGCCGGCTGGTTCGACCATGCGAACGCCGTCCTCGTCGGGCGCACACGCGCTCCGGACGACCCCGGCTTCACGCAGGTCGATGCCGTGCGCAGCGCGCTGGCGGGCGTGGACGTGCCCGTCCTCGTCGACGTCGACTGCGGGCACGTGCCACCGCACCTGGCGCTGGCGAACGGCGCCCGTGCCGTCGTCGACTGGACTCCCGAGTCGGCCTCGATCATCCAGACGTTCGGCGCATGAGCGCTGCGGTCGAGATCGCGGTGCGGCCCGCAGGGCCGGACGACGCGGCGACGATCGCGCGACTGCACGTCGACTCGTGGCTGGCGGCGTATCGCGGGATCGTCGACGACGCGTACCTCGACGCGCTCGACGTCCGCGAGCGGTCCGCGGTGTGGGACGAGCGGCTCGCCGATCCCGCTCCCGCGATGCGCACCCTCGTCGCCGAGACGGACGGCCGCGTCGTGGGCTTCGCCACGACCGGGCCGTCGCGCGACGACGACGCCGCACCCCGCACGGCCGAGGTCCAGGCGATCTACGTGACCCCGGACGCCTGGGGAACGGGTGCGGGCCGGGCGCTGATGAACGCCGCGATCGACGTGCTCGGCGGCGCTTACGAGCGCGTCACGCTGTGGGTGCTGCGGGACAACACGTCCGCGCGCCGTTTCTACGAGCGGGCCGGCTTCACGGTCGACGGCGCGACGAC
>JAFIHP010000285.1 GCA_017849335.1 Actinomycetales bacterium
CGCCTCCGGCGCGGGGATCTTCAGGACCTGGCCGCTGCCCACCTTCCAGAGGTTGATCGCCGTGGTCGTCGGGTAGCCGACCGGGTATGCGACGTAGACACCACCGCCCGCGCGCGCGGCCATCGCGACGCGCTGCCCGGGATCCGCCGAGGCTGCCGACCCGTCGCGGTCGATGACGGATCCCGGCGCCTGTGTGAACGACCCCGCGAACGGGACGATCTGGCCCACCTGGATGCCCTGCTCGTTGAGGGCGCTGCTGTTGCTGTAGAACGCCGCCCACACCGCGCCGGTGGCCTGGTCACGCGCGCCCGCGCCGTCGTACGCGCAGCACCCCGGAAGGCGGAACTGCCCATCGGAGCCGTCGGGCGCGGGGTCGGACGGACTGACCCCGACGTGCCAGTTGATGCCCGACGTGCTGCTCGCGCTGCCGATCCAGACCGGCGTTCCCGCATTGTCGACCACGTCGTTGCTGTAGGAGGCGTAGGCCGACCGGGTCGCGGACAGCGACCCCGCGCCGAGGTTCCAGGTCTTGCCGTCGCCGGACGTCGCGTAGTACTCCGCGCCCGAGGTGTAGGGCGCTCCGGTCGTCGTCGACTGCAGCCCGCTGAAGGCGAGGAAGCGCTGGCCGTTCAGGGAGATCAGCGCCGGGTTGTGGGCGATCGCGGACCACCCGCCGAACGCCGTGGTCGCCGGCATCGTGATCTTGCCGGCGCCGTTGACCATCGCCGTCTTGTAGCTGGAGGTCGAGGACGAGTTGTCCTCCGACCACAGGATCTGCACCTCGCTGCCGAACCGGGCCATCGTCGGCTCGTCGATGTTGCCCATCTTGGGGTAGCTGTTGGCGTTGCTGTAGTTCGAGACCTGCGTCCACTTGCCGTCCGCGGCCAGCGCGGCGGGAGCGACGACCAGGACGAGCGCTCCGGCCGCCGCAGCAGCGACGGTGCGGCGGGCGATCGACGACGTGCGCATGGGTCCTCCTGAGATTCGCGGCCCCCGGGGACCTGGCCGGTCGACGGTACCGACGAACACCGCGCCTGGGAAGACCCTGTGAGCGCTGACCGGGCTACCGCGAGGATCGTGGCCGGTCAGCCGGATGGGACCAGCCGCGGGTTGCTCAGCGTCGCCCGGCAGCCGACCGGTCCCTCCACGTGGACGGCGGCCAGTCCGTCCGGCCCGACCGAGACCGCGATCGACCCGCTCTCGTCCGAGCCCACCTCGACGGCGTCGTTCGCCGTCGACAGCGCGACGACCGCGTCAGCCGGGCAGAGCCCACCCGCGTCGCCGGGTGCGATCGTGACGTCGGCCGTCAGCGTCCCGGCCACCGCAGCGTCGGACGGGTTGACCACGACGAGCGTGCCGTCGGTTCCCAGAAGCTCGGCGGACACCGAGCCGGCCGTGACGTCCGCCGGGGCGAACCCGAAGCCGAACGCGACGGTCGCCGGGTCGAGCACGCTGTCGCGCGTCCACGGCCCGGGATCGGCACGGTCGAGCGAGAACGTGACCCAGCGGCCGCTCGACGACGCGGCGACCGCCGGTCCGAGCAGCCGCGTCAGGTCGTCGATCGGGCTCGTCGTCGGGTCGAAGGCCCGCGTGTCGACCTGCACCGCGCAGAACCCGGCGGCCTTCGCCTGGGCGACCATCGTCGGGACGTCGCGCGCGACCGACCGGTACTGCCAGTCCCCCGCCTGGCTGCCGCGCACGCCGCCGTAGCTCCATCGCGGATGGTCGGCGAACAGGTAGGGAAGCAGCGGGTCGTAGGTCCGCGTGCCGTCGCCCGGGATCCCCTCCGGGTACAGGTAGGCCGGGACGGTCAGGACGCCGCAGCCGACCGGAAGCGCGGCATCGAGCGCGGTCCCGTAGTCCCTGAGCTCGACGGTCTCCGCGGCCGCCGCGGTGCGGTCGAACGGCGCGCCCATGGAGACGACGTCGAGCAGGGTCACCACGGCGACCAGGACGCTGGCGCCGAGGAGGACGGCGCGCGGTCGCCGGCTGCGTCGCCACCAGATCGTGAGGAGCAGCCCGAGCACCAGGTAGGCGATCATCACGAGGACGATCGCGAGGCGGCCCCACGACCGGATCTGGAATCCCAGGAACACCGCCCCGACCTGGCCGAAGCCGCCGACCATGAAGAACAGCAGCGACACCATGAACAGCCAGGGCCAGAACCCCAGCGACCGCACTGCCTGCCGCACGCGGCCGGCACGGGCGCCGCCGTTGGCCGCCAGCACCACGCCGCAGGCGAGGAACGTGAGGATCACCGCAACCAGGCCGACCGTCGAGTTGCGGGCGTCGGCCTCCAGCCGGCTGGCGACCGTCGGCACGAGGTTCAGGCCGGGGACCGGCCCGTCCGAGCTCCACAGGCCGGTCGTCCGCAGCAGCGTGAACAGGTCGCCGCCGTAGAAGTGCGACTCCTCGGGTGCCCGGGCCGCAGCATTTCCCCCCGGGGCGAGGGCGGTGAGCTTGTAGAGGTACGCGGCGGCGAACGAGATGAGCGTCGGCAGCAAAGCGAACCAGACGGCCCCGATCAGCGCGCGGTCCCGCCGGCCCAGGAGGACCTGAAATCCCAGCGCCACCAGCGCGATGAGGGCGACGAACACCGCGTAATAGGTGCCCGTCAGGCCGACATAGCCGGCGAGGGCGAGGCACACGAGCAGCGTGCGCCCTCGGGCCCGCTGGGGTCCGCCGAGGGCGAGATTCCACGTGAGGACGGCGACGACGAGGACCAGCCCGACGGCGATCGTCGAGAAGTTGGCGAGGAAGGCGTGCGTGAAGCGGTCGAAGTGCCAGGGGATGAGGCTCAGCGAGAACGCGAGCACCGCAGCGAGCGGGCGCGGCATGCCGACCAGCCGGTAGAGGCCGAACGTCGCGACGACGATCAGGCCGAACGACAGCAGCAGGAACAGGTTGGAGGCGACGAGCGGGTCGCGTGCGACCACGACCAGTGCCTTGAGGCCGGCGATGTTGAGCAGGTCCGGCGCCGGGAAGTTCGACAGGTCCTGGCCGAACGGGAACGCGAGGTCGTGGTTGGGGGAGATCCACAGGTTCGTGAGCATCGCGCGTGCGCCGGCGTACGTCGTGGTGAGGTCGAAGTAGCCCCACACGCTGGACAGCGATCCCGGGGCACCGACGCGCCATCCCGCGACGAGGATGCTCGCGATGCCGGCGACGACGGCATAGCCCAGCTCACGCCACGGAGCCCTTGGCCAGGACGGCTCGGCCAGTCGCGGCTGTCGACCGCCGTCACCCATCTCGCTCCCGACTCCGCGCGGACGAGGTGAACGTACCAAGGCCGGCCGTACCGCAGCGGCGCGACGCGTCCGTCAGCGCGCGAGCTCGTCGATCGTCACGACCCGGTCGGCGACCGCCTCCGCCTCCGCCGCATCGTGGGTGACGTGCAGCGCCGCGACCCCGGCATCACGCAGTCGCGCAGCGACCTCGACGGCCAGCCGTCCGCGGAGCTCGGCGTCCAGCGCGCTGAAGGGCTCGTCCAGGAGGAGCACGGACGGATCCGCGCCGAGCGCGCGGGCGAGCGCGACCCGCTGTGCCTGGCCTCCGCTGAGCTGGTCGGACCGACGTCCCTCGTACCCCGGCAGGCCGACCCAGGCGAGCAGCTCGGCCGCTCGTCGACGTGCCTGCCGACGCTCGACCCCCTGCCGACGCATGCCGTAGGCGACGTTGTCCCCGACGGACAGGTGCGCGAACAGCAGCGGTTCCTGGAAGATCAGGCCGATCCGACGCCGGTGCACGGGCATGGTCGTGACGTCGACGGCGTCGACGAGCACCCGCCCGGACAGCGGAGCCACGACGCCGGCGATCGTCGAGAGCAGCGTCGACTTGCCGCTGCCGCTGGGCCCCAGGATGGCGAGGATCTCGCCGGGATCGACCCGCAGCGCGATCCCGCCCGCCACGACAATCCCGTCGTGCCCGACCGAGAGGTCCCGGACCTCCAGCCGCGCGGTCGTCACGCCGCCTGCCCGCGACGCAGGCCGCGCCCGAGCCGGTCGACGGCCAGGACGAGCGTGAGGGTCAGCACGACGAGCACCACCGCGAGGACGGCCGCGACTCCGACCGACTGCTCGCCGGGTCGGCCGAGGAGCCGGACGATCTGCACCGGGACCGTCGGCGACCCCACGCGCGCGAGGAAGGACGCCGCGCCGAACTCGCCCAGCGACACCGCCGCCGCGAGTCCCGCCGACGCCACGACCACGACCCGTAGCACCGGACCGTAGGCCGTCCAGAACGCTCGCGTCGGACCAGCGCCGAGCGTCGCGGCAACTGCGAGGATCCGGCGGTCGGTCGTCCGCAGCGCGGGCGCGACGACCGCGACGACCAGCGGGACCGCCACCAGCGCGTGGGCGATCGGTACCAGCAGCCACGTGCCGCGAAGGTCGACCGGGGGACGGCCGAACGCGAGCAGTGTCCCGAGCCCGAGCGTCGCGGACGACACCCCCAGCGGGACCATCGCGACCAGCGCGGTCGCGCGCGCACGCCCCGGCATCAGCACGGCGACTGCGGCCAGTCCCCCGACGAGCGCGGCGACCACCGCCGTGACCGCGGCGTAGCTCAGGGACAGGCCGATCGCCGACAAGGGCGACCCGATCCGCGTCGTGCCCGCGTCCACGCTCGACGCGGAGGTCCACCAGTCCAGGCCCCACCCGTCCGCGACGCGCAGCGACCGCAGCACCAGGGCGACGACCGGCGCGAGCACGATCGTCGCCGCGACCGCGGCGGTCGTCAGCACGGCGACCCGGGCGACGCCGGTCGCCCGGCGGAGCGGGACGGGGCGTACCCGGCGGGCGGGCGTGCGTCGACCCGCCCGAAGGCCCAGGAGCAGCACCGTCGAGACCACCAGCAGCTGGACCAGCGCTGTCGCAGCCGCACCGGGGAAGTCGAGAAGGACCGACGTCTGCCGGAGGATCTGCGACTCCAGCGTCCGGGTGCTGGGGTCGCCGAGCACCAGCACGATGCCGAGCGAGGTGAAGCAGAAGACGAACACCACGGCCGCCGTCGACCCGATCGCCGGGCGGAGAGCCGGCCAGGTCACGTCGACGAACGCACGGGCGCGGCTCGCGCCGAGCGTCCGGGCGACGATCTCCAGGGAACCGTCGTGCTGGGCCCACTGCGCTCCGACGATCCGCACCACGACCGCGAGGTTCACGTAGGCGTGGGCGAGCACGACCAGCAGCAGCCCCTGCGGCACCGCGCCGCCGAGGAGTGACCGCAGCGCGAGCGCGACGACGACGGTGGGCAGCACGAACGGCACCGTGACCAGGGCCTGGACGAGTGCGCGTCCACGGAAGCGGTACCGCGACACGACGTTCGCGATCGGCAGGCCGACCGCAAGGGCGAGCGCGGTGCTCATCAGTGCCTGCCCCGCCGCGAGCGCGCCGAGGCGCCACAGCGCCGGCGACTGGAGCTGCCGCGCGAAGCCGGCCGGTCCGTCGACGTCCAGCACCGTCGCGACAAGACGCCCCAGCGGATAGGCCAAGAACACCAGGAGGAACGCGACCGGGACGATCGCGGTCCAGCCCAGCCAGCGCGGTGGGCGCGTGCCGGTCGCGGCGGTGCTCACCGCGTCATCGGCCCATCACGGCGCCCCAGTCGGCCAGCCAGGTCGTCAGGTTCGCGGACACGTCGGCCGCCGGGAGCTGCAGGGGGGCGTCGACCGTGGCGGCGAAGTCGGTGAACACGGGCGGCAGCGGTGTGCCCTGACGCGCCGGGAACACGAACATCGACAACGGCACGTCGGCCTGGACCGGCTCCGACAGCAGCCAGTCGACGACCACCTGGGCCGCGGCGGTGTTCTGGGCGCCCGCCAGCACGCCCGCGTACTCCACCTGCCGGTAGCACCCGTCGGTGAGGACGGACGACGAGGGACGCGTCGGCTTCGGGTCGGAGGCGTACACGATCTCCGCCGGCGGGCTGGTCGCGTAGGACACGACCATCGGCCGGTCGCCCCCGCTCACGGAGTAGTCCCCCTCGTAGGCGTCCGTCCAGGACCCGACCACCTTGACCCCGTTGTCGCGGAGCTCCGCCCAGTAGTCCTGCCACCCGCCGTCGCCGTA
>JAFIHP010000286.1 GCA_017849335.1 Actinomycetales bacterium
CCGGCCGGGTCGGGGACGCGCGCCGTGAGCACGGTCGCGGACGCGCCGGCCGCGTCGTGGTCCGCCAGCAGGCCGACGAGGGTGCCCGAAGTGAGCAGCGGGGTGTCGCCGGTCAGCACGACGACCGGGCCCTCCGACGTCGCGATGCCGCGCGCGGACAGGTCAGCCAGCGCGATGCGAACCGCGTGGCCCGTGCCGTTCTGCTCGGACTGGACGACGGTCAGGGCCCACGGTGCCACTTCCGCCAGGTGCGCTTCGACCTGGTCGCGTCCGTGCCCGACGACGACCACCAGGTGGGCCGGCTCGAGCGACGACGCGGCCTCGACGACGTGGCCCAGGAGCGAGCGGCCGGCGATCGTGTGGAGGACCTTGGGGGTGGCGGACCGCATCCGCTTGCCCTCACCCGCCGCGAGGATCACCACGGCGCTCGGGCGGGTGACAGTCACGACGAAACCTCGTGCGGGTCGGGGAGCCGGGGCTCCAGCGGCGCGCTCACCTTAGCGCCAGGCACAGGCCGGACGTCGGCGGTGCTTGACTGGAGCGTGGACATCGAGACGTACGAGGCGCACGAGGCACAGGTCGGCCGCTTCACGGTGCGCCGGGCACTGCCGCAGCGATCGCGGCGCACGGTCGGGGCCTGGTGCTTCGCCGACCACATGGGTCCGGCCGACGTGACCGAGGGGGCCGGGCTCGACGTCGGCCCGCACCCTCACATCGGCCTGCAGACGGTCACCTGGCTGCTCGACGGCCAGGCCCTGCACAAGGACACCCTGGGGTCCGAGCAGGTGATCTCGCCCGGGCAGCTGAACCTAATGACCGCCGGGAACGCCGTCGCCCACGCGGAGGAGGCGACCGGCCACTATCGGGGGCGGCTCGAGGGGATCCAGCTGTGGGTCGCGCTGCCCGAGGCGACCCGTCACGGAGAGGCGGCCTTCGAGCACCACGCGGACCTGCCGCGTACCGAGCTCGCGCACGGCGCGGGCGACGCGACGGTGCTCGTCGGCGAGTTCGGCGGCGCCGTCTCCCCCGCACGCCGGGACACCGCGCTGATGGGCGCCGACCTCGCCCTGCGCGGGCGGGCCGTCGTGCCGCTGGACCCGTCCTTCGAGCACGCGCTGATCGTCCTGCGCGGAGCGGCGGCCGTCGGCGGCGTGCCGCTGGCGCCCGGGAAGCTCGCCCACGTGGGCATCGGCACGTCCGAGCTCGTGCTGGACGTCGATGGCCCCGCCCGGGTGATGCTGCTGGGCGGAGAGCCGTTCCCGGAGCCGATCACGATGTGGTGGAACTTCGTGGCGCGGACTCACGACGAGATCGACGCGGCGTACGCGTCGTGGCGCGACGAGGACGGCCGGTTCGGCCGGGTGACGTCGACGCTGCCGACGATCCCGGCTCCGGCCCCGCCGTGGCTGCGGCCGTGACCAGGAGCGAACCCGCGCGTCGGTCTTGACCTTGCCCCCGGGGGCAACCCTTACCGTCGTCGCATGCACATCACCGACCTGGCGCGGGCATCCGGCGTCACCGTCAAGGCGCTGCGGTACTACGAGGCGCGCGGGCTGCTGAAGCCCGACCGCGCCGCGAACGGCTACCGCGAGTACGACGCGCAAGACGTGCAGGTCGTCCGGGAGGTCCGCACCCTCCAGTCGCTCGGACTGACGGCCGACGAGACCGTGCCGTTCGTCGAGTGCCTGAGGTCCGGGCACGAGCGGGCGGATGTCTGCCCCGGGTCGCTCGACGCGTACCGGGCGCGGATCGCGGAGATCGACGATCGGATCGCCGAGCTGTGGGAGCTGCGCGGTCGCCTGCGCGACCTCCTGCTCGACGCGGAGTCCCACTCACGGAAGGAACCCGCATGAGCGTCCAGACCATCACCGACGCGGCGTTCGAGGCCGAGGTCCTGCGATCTGCGGGGCCCGTCCTCGTGGAGTTCGGCGCGAACTGGTGCCCGCCGTGCCGCCAGATCGAGCCCGTCCTCGAGCGGATCGGGGAGGAGCGCGCGGGGGTTCTCCGCGTCGTGTCGATGAACGTCGACGAGCAGCCGGCCACGTCGGCCGCCTACGGCGTCACGGGCCTGCCCACCTTGATCATGTTCCGCGACGGCGTCCCGGTGCTGCACCTCGTCGGCGCCCGCCCCCGATCGGTCCTGGAGGCCGAGGTCGATCGCGCCCTCCTCCGCGAGCGGTGAGGTGTGGCCCGCTCGCTTCGCGCGCAGCGGGCCACGTCTCACCGCTCGCGGAGGGGGTGGCGGTCGCGCTCAGCCCAGCTCCGCCTGGCGTCGCCGCAGCAGCTCACGTTCGGCATCGGTCGGTGCGAGCCGAGCGGCCACGGCGTAGGCCGCCGACGCGTCCGCCGTGCGGCCCAGCCGCGCGAGCAGGTCGGCCCGCACGGCGTGGAACAGGTGGTAGTCGGCCAGGTCCAGCCGGTCTAGGGCCTCGAGCGCCGGGGCCGGCCCACCGACCTCCGCCATCGCCACGCACCGGTTCAGCGCGACGATCGACGTCGGGGTCATCGCGTGGAGCTGGTCGTACAGCGCCAGCACCTGGCTCCAGTCCGTATCCCGCGCGGTCGGCGCGTCGCTGTGCACCGCGGCGATCGCCGCCTGCAGCTGGTAGGGACCTGGGCGCCCGCGCCGCAGGCACATCCGCACGAGCTCCTGGCCCTCGCGGACGAGCTCGGCGTCCCACAGACCGCGGTCCTGGTCGGGCAGCCGGACGAGCTCGCCGTCGGCGTCCATCCGGGCCGGACGGCGTGCCTGGGTGAGGAGCATGAGCGCGAGCAGCCCGCGCGCCTCGGGCTCGTCCGGCATCAGGTCGACCAGCGTGCGGCCGAGCCGGATGGCCTCGTCGGCGAGGTCGACGCGCCCCAGGGCGTCACCGGAGCTCGCGAGGTAGCCCT
This sequence comes from Actinomycetales bacterium, assembly GCA_017849335.1. Lineage (GTDB taxonomy): Bacteria > Actinomycetota > Actinomycetes > S36-B12 > S36-B12 > UBA10649. Next base: position 2,893 of record JAFIHP010000286.1, read on the forward strand.
CGTTGAACACGAGGTAGACCACGGCGAGCACCGGCTGGAGCCGGTCGGGGAGATCGGCGTCCTGCGGCACCCGGTACGGGATGTGGGCCGCCCGGATCTTGTTCTTCGCCCGGACCAGGCGCTGCGCCATCGTGGGCTCGGCGACGAGGAACGCCCGGGCGATCTCGGGCGTCTGCAGGCCGGCGACGAGGCGGAGCGTGAGGGCGACCTGCGACGCCGGGGCGAGCGCGGGGTGGCAGCACGTGAACACGAGGCGGAGCTGGTCGTCGCGCACCGCACCCACCTCCACCGGTTCGTCGGGCGCATGCAGCAGGGCTGCCTGGACGTGGCGGTCGTGGCGTGAGGACTCCCGTCGCATCCGGTCGATCGCGCGGTTGCGGGCCGTGGTGATGATCCAGCCGACCCGACTCGGCGGCACCCCCGAGACCGGCCACGTCTCGATCGCGGTCGCCAGGGCGTCCTGGACCGCCTCCTCGGCGAGCCCGAGGTCGCCGAGGAGGCGGTTCACCGACGCGACGGCACGCCCGTAGTCCCGACGGAAGACGCGTTCGACCTCGGACGCGTCACTCATACGGGTCAGATCGACTGGAACGGACGGATCTCGACGTCACCCCGGCAGGCCACCGCGCCCTTCTCGGCCCAGGCGCGCGCCTCGGCCTCGTCCGCCACCTCGAGGATCCAGAAGCCGCCGATGTGCTCCTTGGCCTCCAGGTACGGACCGTCCGTGTGGTGCAACGGGCCGTCCTTCACCCGGACGACGGACGCGGTGCTCGCCGGCATGAGCCCGCCGGCGAAGACCCACACGCCGGCGGCCTGCATCTCCTCGTTGACCCGGCCCGTGTCGGCGAACGCCTGCTGCATCTCCTCCTCGGAGGAGTACGGAGACTCCTCGCCGTTGTGGACCGAAAGCAGGTACTGAGGCATCTGCCTCTCCTCTCCTGGGGACGCCGGTCGTTCCGGCCTCTCACTTCTGGTACGAACGACGACGCACGGAATCGACATCGCCGTTCGTACTACCCCGCAGAGCCGTGAGCGAACGGCCGAACCTCGATGGGCGTCGTCGTCGCGGCCGAGGTCCGGCGAGCCCATTCGATCGCCTCGTCGAGGTCAGCCGCCTCGATGACGCTGAAGCCGCCGATCTGCTCCTTGGCCTCGATAAACGGGCCGTCGGTGATCACGACGTCGTCGGCGGTCGCGCTCACCGTCGTCGACGTCGACACGTCGGCGAGTCCCCCACCGAAGACCCAGCGCCCCTCGGCGACGAGCGCGGCGTGCACCTGCTCGGTCGCGGCCATGATGCGCGTCAGCTCGTCGGGCGGCGGCTGGACGGCGTCGGCGGGATAGCAGACGGACAGCAGGTAGAGCGGCATGATCGACCCCTCGTTCGAGCGGACCGGGCGTTCCGGTCTCACCCTAGATACGGACGGGATCGGCCGAAATCGACATCGGCCACCGCCCCGGTGGAGCGACTCGGCTCCCGGGAGAGGAATCGAACCTCTGTTCACGGATTCAAAGTCCGCTGTCCTGCCGCTAGACGACCCGGGACCGCTCGGCGGGCGACCGCCGTACGACCCGACGAGCCTAGTTGGAACGGGTCCAGGTGCCCGCCGACCGTTCGGGTTGCGCCGTTACCTACGGTTCCGTAACCTACGGAAGCGTAACCAACCGTCGACCCCAGGGAGCCTCATGACCGCCGACCTCGCCAGCCCGGTCCGTCCCGAGGAGCTCCGGCTGCAGGGCACGGCCATGAGGGTGACGATCGGCGCCTTCGTCGCGGTTCCGCTCCTGGCCGTCCTCGCAGCCGTCCCGGTCGCCTGGGGCGGCTGGCTCTCGTGGACCGACATCGTGATCGCCGTGGTCTTCTGGGCCGTCACCGGCATCGGCATCACGGTCGGCTACCACCGCTTCTTCACCCACGGCTCCTTCAAGGCCGGTCGCGGAGTCAAGATCGCCCTCGCGATCGCGGGGTCGCTCGCGCTCGAAGGGTCGATCGACCAGTGGGTCGCCGACCACCGCAAGCACCACAAGTTCTCCGACGAGGTCGGCGACCCCCACTCGCCGTGGCGGTTCGGGACCTCGCGCCGCGCCGTGGCGAAGGGCCTGTGGTTCGCGCACGTCGGGTGGCTCATGGCACGTGAGCGCACCAACGTCGACCGCTACGCGCCCGATGTCCGCGACGACAAGGACCTCCAGCGGATCGCGCGATGGTTCCCCGCGATCGTCGTCGCGACCCTCCTGCTGCCGGCCGTCGTCGGCGGACTGGTGACCTGGTCGTGGGCCGGAGCGCTGACCGCGTTCTTCTGGGCAGGCCTGATCCGCATCGCCTTCGTCCACCACGTCACGTGGAGCATCAACTCGATCTGCCACGCCTTCGGGACCCGGCCGTTCGCGTCCCGCGACCTGTCGTCGAACGTGTGGTGGCTGGCCGTCCCGTCCTTCGGGGAGTCGTGGCACAACCTGCACCACGTCGACCCGACGTCGGCCCGCCACGGCGTCCTGCGCGGCCAGCTCGACATCAGCGCGGGCCTGATCCGCACGCTGGAGCGGCTCCGCCTGGTCCGCGACGTCCGCTGGCCCCGTCCGGAGCGCATCGTCGCCCGGCTCAAGGATCCCGCGATGGCCCGTCGGGTCCGCGGCTACCGACCGGCCGCGAGTCCGGCAGCCTCATGAGCGGCGAACCGTCGCAGAATGCTCCCGTGGCCGGTGACGAGGAGCTCGACGCGACGACGAACGTGACCTCCATCGGGGCCGCCTCGCGGCGTGAGTCCCGCCGGCCCGCTCCCCGCGAGCGCGTCCGGATGAGCGGACAGCAGCGACGCGAGCAGCTGCTCGACGTCGGACGACGGCTGTTCGCCGAGAAGGGCTTCGAGGCCGTCAGCGTCGAGGAGATCGCCGCCAAGGCGGGCGTCTCCAAGCCCGTGGTCTACGAGCACTTCGGCGGCAAGGAGGGTCTGTACGCGGTCGTCGTCGACCGCGAGATGGGCTACCTGCTCGCCTCGATCACCGACGCGTTGTCGATCGAGGGCATCGGCGACGCGGCCGAGCTCGCGCACGTCGCCCCCCGGCTGCTGCTGGAGCGGGCCGGACTGGCGCTGTTCGACTACATCGATCGCTACCCCGACGGGTTCCGCATCCTCGTCCGCGACACCCCGGCGTCGCACGACGGCCGCGAGCACGTCATCCAGGGCACCTTCGCCGGCCTGCTCGTCGACGTCGCGGCCCGGGTCGACTACTAGCTGGCCATCCAGTTCAAGGAGCACCGGCTCAACGCGAAGTGGGCGCCCTTGTACTCGCAGATGCTGGTCGGCATGGTGGCGCAGACCGGGCAGTGGTGGCTGGACGTGCGCAAGCCGAAGAAGGAGGAGGTCGTTGCCCACCTCGTCAACCTGGCGTGGAACGGGCTGCGGCACCTGGAGGACAAGCCTCGGCTCATGGACTCGCACCACTGAGCGCGCGTCACGCGTCGTGAATCTTGACGTCAAGATTCTCGACGTACGATGACCTCATGACGTCGTCGGCCACGAACCACGCGCGCGTGCCGGACGAGGTCGACAAGATCACCGCCGCCTGGCAGCGCGAGCGCCCGGACGTGGACGTATCGCCGATGCAGGTGCTCTCCCGGGTCCTGCGTGTCGCCCGCCAGCTCGACCGGGCCCGGCGCGAGGCGTTCGCGGCGCACGAGATCGACACGTGGGAGTTCGACGTCCTGTCCGCGCTGCGCCGCTCCGGCGAGCCGTACTCGCTCTCGGCGGGCCAGCTCGGGACCGCCACCTCCGTCACCAGCGGCACCATGACCAACCGGATCGATCGACTCGCCGAGCGGGGCTTCGTCCGCCGCGAGCCCGACCCGACCGACCGCCGCGGCGTCCAGGTCGTGCTCACCGACTCCGGTCGTGCCGCCGTGGACGGCTCGCTGGTCGACCTGATGGAGCGCGAGCGCGCCCTGCTCGACCACCTCACGCGCCGCGAGCAGCAGGACCTCGCGAACCTCCTGCGGCGGCTACCGGACTGACGCGGGGCTCGGCGCCGTCGGTCCGCTCACGCGACGGCGGAAGACCCAGTACGACCAGGCCTGGTAGAGCAGGACGACGGGGAACACGACGAGGGCCACCACCGACATGACCTGGAGGGCGTAGCTGCCGGAGGCGACGGCCGACACCGTCAGGCTGTTGGCCGCACTGGTCGACGACACCATGACCGTCGGGTACAGGTTGGCGAACAGCGCCGCCACGATGCCGCCGATCGTGACCGCGGTCGCCGCGAACGCACGACCCTCCGACGCCGATCGTCGCCAGGCCAACGACGCGACCGCCGCCACCACCGGCACCGCTGCCGCGGCGATCCGCCACGGCCCGCCTGCGGAGAGGGTGACGGTCCAGACCGCGACGACGACCACCAGCAGGAGCGCCGGCGCTGCGAGCCGCCCGGCGACGGACCGGGACCGATCACGGACGACTCCGGTCGTCTTCAGCGACAGGAAGGTCGCGCCGTGGGCGACGCAGAGCACCAGGAGGGTCAGCCCGAAGACCAGGCCGTAGGGCGTGAGCAGGTCGACGAACGTTCCGGTGAACTCCCGCGACGAGTCGATGGGCAGG
>JAFIHP010000287.1 GCA_017849335.1 Actinomycetales bacterium
CATCACCCGCGGCCAGCGCCGCGTGGCCGCCCTGGTCGCCTTGATGCTCGGCGACCCGGGCAGCGTCGGTCAGGTCACCGGGCCGGTCACGGAGGCCAAGCTCAACGTCCACGTCAACGTCCTGGTCCCCCTGGACACCATCGTCGGGGCGAGCGAGCAGGGCGGGCGGATCGGGAACACCCCGGTCACCGCCGACGAGATCCGTGACCTGCTGGGTGATGCCGCTCTCGGCTCGTCGACCATCCGCCGGCTCGTCACCGACTCCGCGGGCTGCATCCTCGACGCCGGACGCCGCCACTACCTCGCCTCAGACCTCCAGAAGCTCGTCCTCCGGCTACGCGACCAGCACTGCCGGTTCCCGGGATGCTCCCGGCCGGCCGAGCGGTGCGAGATCGACCACGCCACGCCCTACGACGCCGGCGGACACACCGACACCTGCAACCTCGGACCGCTCTGCAAGTTCCACCACGAGCTGAAGACCGCGGGCTACTGGCACATCACCGCCAGCGCGAGGGACGGATCCTGCACCTGGCGCTCACCCCTCGGCCGCGTCTACGAGCACACCCCACCAGACCTCGTGCCCCAGCGACCACCCCGACCGCAGCCGCCCGACGAACGTCCGCCGTTCTGATCCTGCCCGCGTCACGAGACGTCGAGCAGGGCGAGCGCGGCGAGGAGGTACGCGTCGCCCCAGGCGTACGTGCCCTCACGGCGGTCCGCCGGCACGTTGTACGTCTGCCCCTGCAGCACGCCCCGGACGCCGCTCGCGTCGGCTGCCGGCAGCCACGGTGCCGCCACGAGCGTGCCGAGCGTCCGTACGGCGTGGTCACGGTCGGCTGCCGCGCGCTCGGAGTCCGGCTCGGCGTCGGCGAGGGTGAGCAGCCCGTAGGCGGCGATCGCCGCGGCGGACGAGTCGCGAGGTGCGCTGTCACGGCTGACGTCGAGGTCCCACGCCGGCACGCACCCCGCGGGCACGTGTGCCGTCCAGTAAGCCGCGACCCGGCGCGCAGCCTCCAACAGCCGGTCGTCGCCCGTGAGCGCGTAGCCCCGGGCGAACCCCGCGATCGCCCATGCCTGGCCTCGCGCCCAGGTGCTCGCCGCGCTGAGCCCCTGGCCGGGAACTGGCCCGAGCAGCCTGCCCGTCCGCGGGTCGTACGCCTGCCGATGGATGGTGGACCCGTCGGCCCGGACGAAGTCGCGGCGCAGGGTGATCAGATGCGCGAGCCCGAGGCGGGCGAGCCGACGCCCAGCGACGCTGCCGGCGGCCTGGCCTTGCTCGATGAGCAGCGGAGCGTTCATCGCCGAGTCGACGATGAGGCCCCAGCGGCCGGCGTACGTCGCGGACTGCAGCGCGCCGATCCGCGCGTTCCACCGGGAGGAGAGGCTCTCGGCGGCGACGCGCAGAGCACGGTCGTAGAGGGCGGCACGCTCCGGGTCGAGCGTGCGAGCCAGTCCGACCGGCAGGCCGATCATGAATCCGAGGTCATGCGTGCCGCGCCATCCCGCGACGGGCAGCAGTCGGTCGGTGTACCGGCGGGCGAGCGTCTGCCAGGCCGGATCGTGGGTGCGTCCGAACGCCAGCCACAGCGACGCGGGATAGAAGCCGGACGTCCAGGCATAGGCGTTCGTCCGCCGGTACGCGCCACCACCGGTGGCACCGAACGGGAACGACGCGGGTCCGGCGAGCGCGGCCAGCCGACGGGTCGCCGCCGACCAGGCTCCGTCGACAGCGGTCGACGTGACCGGGGCGACGACGGCGGCGCACGAGACCGACGTGGCGGCAGCGGCCGGGGTGACGCTGGGGCCGAGAACGAGGCCCGCTGTCACGGAGACGGCGCAGGCACGCCGCAGCAGCCGACGCCGGAACGACGCCGGTGAGCAGGGCCGGGTGATCACACCGACAGGACGACCTTGCCGACCGCCCCGCCGTCGGCGAGCAGCGCATGCGCCTGGGACGCCTGCTCGATCGGGAGGACGCGATCGACGACCGGGCGCACGATGCCCGCGTGCACCCAGGGCCACACCGCACGCTCGACCTGCGCGCAGATGGCCGCCTTCTCCGAGTCGGGCCGCCCGCGCAGCGTCGTGCCGTGGACGGTCGCGTTCTTGCGCATGAGTCCGTTGAGGTCGAGCTCGGCCTTGACGCCACCCTGCAGCCCGATCACGACGAGCCGTCCGTCGCGCGCGAGGGCGCGCACGTTGCGCTCGAGGTAGACCGCACCCATGTTGTCGAGGATGACGTTGGCGCCCCGGCCGCCGGTGGCGTCCTGGATCACCTCGACGAAGTCCTCCGTCGAGTAGTCGATGAGGACCTCGGCGCCCAGCTCGGCGCACCGGGCGAGCTTCGCCTTGCTCCCCGCCGTCACCGCGACGCGTGCACCGAGCGCGCGTCCGATCTGCACCGCCATCGTGCCGACGCCCGACGCCCCTCCGTGGACCAGGAGCCACTCGCCCTCGCTGAGGTTCGCGACCATGTCCAGGTTGCTCCACACGGTGCACGCCGCCTCCGGGAGCGCAGCCGCCTCCACGAACCCGATCCCACTGGGAACACTCATGATCTGCCCGACAGGGACCGCGACCTTCTGCGCGTAGCCCCCGCCCGACAGCAGGGCCACGACCTTCTCGCCGATGCGGTCCAGGCCGATGGCCGCGCCCACCGACGAGATCGTCCCGGCGCACTCGAGCCCGAGGATCGGCGAGGCGCCGGGGGGCGGCGGGTACAGGCCCTGTCGCTGCAGCAGGTCGGCCCTGTTCACGGCCGTCGCCGTCACGTCGACGATCACCTCGCCGGCCGCGGGCGTCGGATCGGCGACCTTCGTCCACTCCAGGACGTCGGGCGGACCGGGCGCCGCGAACGTGATCGCGTGCATCGGCTACCTCTCGTCGACGTTGTGACGGATCACGACCAGCCGGTCGCCGTTCTCCAGCCGGCTTATGGAGTCCGTGTCGAAGCGGTGCGCCACGCCCCCTCGGATCACAGCCAAGACGATCTGGCCGTGGGCGTCAAGGTCAGCGGGCTGCATGCCCAGCTCCTCGCGGGTGATCGCCCGCTCGGCGACCTCCAGCCCGCGGCCGGAGTCCAGCAGGTCCTCCATGAGCTCGCCGGCCGCTGACGACACCAGCGACAGGCCCATCAGGTGGCCAGCCGCCTCCGCGGTCGGGATGACGTTGTTGGCGCCGGACTGGCGCAGGACGTCGACGTTCTGCGACTCGCGGACCGCGGCGACGATCACGGCACGCGGCGAGAGGCGGCGCACCGTCAACGTGACCAGGATCGTCGTATCGTCCTCGTCGGTCGCGACGACGACCCTCGCCGCACCGCTGACGGAGGCGTCCCGGAGCACTTCCTCGCGCCGGGCATCGCCGACGATCCCCACGAAACCGTCCCGGTTGGCCTCGTCGACCGCGAGGTGGTCGCGCGCGACGACGACGATCTGCGACGGCGCGGTGCCGGCGTCGACCAGCGACCGCGCGGCGGCGCGGCCCTTGACGCCGTAGCCGACGATCACGGTGTGGTCCTTCACGCGCTTCCTCCAACGGTAGGTACGGAGCTCCTCGCGGGTGCGCCGCGTCAGCACCTCGATCGTCGTGCCGACCAGGACGATGAGGAACAGGAATCGCAACGGGGTGATGATCAGGGCGTTGACGAGCCGCGACGACTCGCACACCGGCGTGATGTCCCCGTAGCCGGTCGTCGACAGCGTCACCGTCGAGTAGTAGAACGCGTCGATGATCGAGAGCAGGCCGGTCTCGCCGCGGTCCTGGTAGCACCCGCGCTCGGCGTACACCAGGATCGTCGTCGCCAGCAGCGCACCGACGGCGACCGCGATCCGCAGGCCGATCGCGCGGATCGGCGAGCCCTTGCGTTCGGGGAAGTGGAGCGGCGGCCCGGTCGGCAGATCCGCCTCGTCGTCGCGGCTACTGCGCACGGGCATGCACGCGCTCCCGGACGATGATGACGATCACCGCGGCGACTCCCACGATGGCGATCATCCCAGCCAGGAGGCTCGACACGCCCAGCAACTTCAACGCGGTGGCCATGAGGACCACCATGAGCAGGTACCGCAGCGCCTTGCCGTCGTAGCGCGAGGACATCCGGGCACCGACCCACACGCCGGGGATCTGGCCGATCAGGAGCGACACGACGACCCAGACGTCGATCTCCCCGAACCCGGCGTGGGCGATCGCCCCGGCGAGAAGCATGGGCACGGCCTGCGTCAGGTCTGTTCCCACCAGGACGGATGGCCGCAGCAACGGGTAGAGCAGCAGGAGGGTCGTCACGACCAGCGATCCGGAGCCGACGCTCGTCATCCCGACGAGGATGCCGACGAACAGGCCGAGCAGCAGCGTCGGCGCTGGCCGCACCGGCATGTCCGTCCCCAGAAGGACGGTCCCGCCGCGCTGGCCCTGCGCCCACCGGCCCACGAAGACCTTCGCGACCATCGCGAGCACCGCGAGGACCAGCACCCAGCCGATCCACGTCCGGATCGTCTCGCTCGCCTCGTCGGTCGTCAGCACCTTCGCGAACACGAGGGTGCCGATGAGGACGCCCGGGACCGACCCGGCCGACAGCCAGCCGACCAGTCCCCAGTGCACGGTCTTCGCCCGGATGTGCACGTACGCGCCGACCGGCTTCATGATCGCGGCGGCGACCACGTCGCTGGAGACGGCCGTCGCCGGGTTGATGCCGAACAGCAGGACCAGCATCGGCGTGACCAGGGCCGCGCCGCCCATCCCGGTGAGTCCGACGATGACGCCCGCCACCAGCCCGCCGAGGGACAGGGCGAGATCGATGTCGCCGACGTGCATGGTCTCTCCCGATCCCCGGTAATTCCTACCTATTAAGGAGGGAAATCTAGCAGGGAGTGTCCGCCGACCACCGGCCCAGGGGATCGAGCACGTCCACGACGTCGCCCTGGAAGCCGACCCCCGGGGGAGCGACGGCGATCGCGTCAGCCTGGGCCCAGCCCACGAGGCCCGACCGGCCGGTGGCCGGAAGGGGGTGGGCGAGGGTGCCGGCGGCGGACACCTCCAGCCGCACCGGCACCAGCGCCGTGTCGTCGGCGAAGTCGGCCGGCTCGATGTCATCGAGGAGGACCGCAGAGGACGGCCGCGTGACGTCGGTGACGCCGCGTAGGGCCCGGATCAGCGGACTGACGAGCGTGACCAGGCCCGCATGCGCGGCGGGCGGGTCGCCCGGCAGGCCGACGAGGAACCGCCCGTCCGGGAGCCGGGCCAGCAGCATCTGCGCTCCGGGGGTGACCGTGACCCCGTCGACCAGCCAGCGGGCGCCGAGATCGCGCAGCACCGCGCGCAGGTGGTTGTCCGGTCCCGGGGCGGTCGATCCCGTCGTGATGAGGACGTCGACCTGGGCGTCGTCGATCTCGCGCAGCAGGAGGTCCGGAGCGTCGGGCGCCCGCACCGGCGGGTTGCCGCGGGCTCCCAGCGCGCCGACGAACGACGGGACGGCGGGTCCGAGCGCGTCGCGGGGCCGCCCGAACCGCGGCGTCCCCCGGTCCAGGAGCGCGGAGCCGAGGACGAGCACGCCGACGACGGGCGGGCGGATGACGGTCAGCTCGTCGTGGCCGCGGGCTGCCGCGAGCGACACGACCGCCGGCGTCACCAGGCG
>JAFIHP010000288.1 GCA_017849335.1 Actinomycetales bacterium
GATCTCGGCCTGGACGTCGCGGGTCCACAGCGAGAACTCGGTCTGCAGGGCGCTGACGGGGAACACGGTGTGTGCCCGCCGGATCGTCGCGACGCTCGCCTCGGACAGGCCGACGTGGCCGATCTTGCCTTCCTGCACGAGGTCGGCGAGCGCGCCCATGGTGTCCTCGATGGGGTGCGTGGTGTCGACGCGGTGCTGGTAGTAGAGGTCGATGTGGTCGGTGTCGAGCCGGCGGAGTGAGCCCTCGATCGCCAGGCGAACGTTCTCCGGGCTCGAGTCCTTCTCGTACGCCGTGCCCGTGCGGTGGGAGTAGTTGCCGAACTTCGTGGCGAGGACGACCTCGTCCCGTCGGCCCGCGATCGCCCGGCCGACGAGCTCCTCGTTGGTGAACGGCCCGTAGATCTCGGCGGTGTCGATGAGCGTGACGCCGAGGTCGAGTGCCCGGTGGATCGTGCGGATCGACTCCGCGTCGTCGCTGCCCGCTCCGGCGTAGTACGCCGACATGCCCATCGTTCCCAGGCCGATGCGGGAGACCTCCAACGTGCCGAGTCTGATGTGCTCCACGTGCGCCAGCGTAGATAGTCTCGACGCGACCCGACTGGACGAGCCCGCCCTGCCCTGACGAGGAGCCTGTCGCATGCCCCGCCCGCTGATCGGAATCTCCACCCGCCGGCTTCCCGCCACCGCGTTGGGCGCGGTCCCGCCGGGAGTCGCCGACGCCCCGATCGAGGGCGTGTTCTCCGACTACGCGGAGTCGGTGGCCGCGGCAGGAGGTATACCGGTGCTTCTCCCGCGTTCGGCTGACGTCGGTGCGCTCGTCGACCGGTTGGACGGGATCGTTCTCGCTGGTGGGGAGGACGTCGAGCCGCATCGCTACGGCGCTGCTCCCGTGCCACAGTCCACGGTCCACGACGCGGGGCGGGACGAGTTCGAGATGGCGCTCGTCCGCGGCGCGATCGACCAGGGACTGCCGATCCTGGCCATCTGCCGGGGCGTGCAGCTCCTCAACGTGACGCTCGGCGGGACGCTCGTTCCGCATCTGGATCCCGGCGACGGCATCGACCACGCGATGACCGAGCTGCACCGTTCCGTACGCCGCCACGTCGTCGCGGTCGCGCCCGAGAGCATGCTTGCCGAAGCCGTCGGGAGCGACCTCGACGATGGCTGCGTAGTTGCGGTGAACAGCTACCACCATCAGGCGGTGGACGAGCCGGGGGCGGGTCTGGCGATCGTGGCCCGAGCCGAGGACGGCACGGTCGAGGCGGTCGAGGACGACCAGCGACGCATCCTCGGCGTCCAGTGGCACCCGGAGATGCATAGCGGCCTCGACCCGGTGTTCACCTGGTTCGTCGAGCAGGCACGCTCCGGTCCTTACAGCCCGAGGCGGCTCATGCCCTCAGGTGCGTAGCGCTCGCCGGCGGCCGGTGCGAGAGCCGTGAGCCGGGCGAGCTGGTCGCCGGTGAGGACGAGCGCGTCGGCGGCGGCGTTCTCCTCGAGGCGTGACACGCGCTTGGTTCCGGGGATCACGGCGATGTCGTCGCCCTGGGCGAGCAGCCAGGCGAGGGCCACCTGCGCGGGAGTCGCGGCGGCCTCGGCGGCGACCGCGCGGACCTCGTCCACGAGCGCGAGGTTGCGCGCGAGGTTCTCCTCGGCGAAGCGCGGGTTCCCGGCGCGGAAGTCGTCTGCGGGCAGGTCTGCGGCGGACGTGATGGCGCCGGTGAGGAATCCGCGGCCGAGGGGGGAGTAGGCGACGAAGCCGATGCCGAGCTCGCGGACGGTGGGCAGGATCTCGGCCTGGACGTCGCGGGTCCACAGCGAGAACTCGGTCTGCAGTGCGCTCACCGGGTGCACCGCGTTCGCCCTGCGAATCGTGGACGGTCCGGCCTCCGACAGGCCGATATGGCCGATCGTGCCCTCGCGCACGAGCCCGGCGAGCGTTCCCATGACGTCCTCGATCGGGACCGACGGATCGACCCGGTGCTGGTAGTACAGGTCGATGTGGTCGGTGCCGAGCCGCCGCAGGGAGCCTTCGACGGCCACCCGGATGTTCTCGGGGCTGGAGTCGATGCCGAGCGAACGGGTGGCGTGCGAGTAGACGCCGAACTTCGTCGCCAGGACGACCTGGTCGCGACGGCCGGCGATCGCGCGGCCGACGAGCTCCTCGTTGGTGAACGGTCCGTAGAGCTCGGCCGTGTCGATCAGGGTCACGCCCAGGTCCAGGGCTCGGTGGATCGTGCGGATCGACTCGGCGTCGTCGCTGCCAGCGCCGGCGTAGAAGGCGGACATCCCCAGCGCGCCGAGACCGTTCCTGCTGACGTCGAGATCACCCAGGACGATGTGCTCCATGGTGGTCACCCTAGGCCGGTTCGCCGGACAGTCACGGCGATGCTGTGCCTCACCTGATGAGGCCGAGATCGGTGGCGCGTCGGTTTGCCGGATCGGCAACACCGCTGGCGATCGACGGCCATGCCGACGATGCTGCGCCCATGACCGATCACGCGCACGACCACGGCTCTGTGCCCCAGAGCCTGGCGGAGTTCTGGGACGACCGCTACGCGGGCGATGGGCCGATCTGGTCGGGCCGCGTGAACGCGACGCTCGCCGACGTGGTCACGGGTCTCCAGCCGGGTCGGGCGCTCGATCTCGGCTCGGGTGAAGGCGGTGACGTGATCTGGCTCGCCCAGCACGGGTGGCGGGCGACGGGGCTCGACGTCTCGACGGTCGCCGTCGGCCGTGCCGCCCGGGCCGCCGCGGATGCCGGCATCGATCCGGAGAGTGCGAGGTTCCACGTGCAGGACCTCTCGACGTGGCACCCCGACGAGACGTACGACCTGGTCTGCGCCTCGTTCTTCCACTCGCCGGTGGACTTCCCGCGCACCGACGTCCTGCGGGCTGCCGCGGCAGCCGTCGTCCCCGGCGGCCACCTCCTCGTCATCTCGCATGCGGCTTTCCCGCCCTGGTCGGACGCGCAGGCCCACGCCGACCACGCCGATCATCGGCTGCTGTCGCCGGACGAGGAACGCGCCGAGCTCGACCTCGACCCGTCAGAGTGGACGACCGTCATCGCGGAGACGCGCCAGCGCGATGCGACCGGACCCGACGGACAGCAGGCGGTGCTCGACGACGGCGTGCTCCTCATGCGACGAACCTGATCCGGTCGACGCGAGGCACGGTCGCGACTAGGGTCGACGGGTCCGTGCACTCGACGCGAGGAGTCCGTCATGGCCCGTCCGCGCGTCGCGCTCTCGCTGGCGATGACGACGGGCGTCATCGTCGTGGCGGGCATCGCGTTCAGCGGGACGTCGGTGGCAGCGCAGTCCACGTCGGCGCTCAGCAGGGTGTGCAAGTCCCTGCAGGCCAAGGCAATTGCGGCCGAGGCCGCAGATCCGAGCGGACATGGAGACACCCAGGAACAGGCGGCGTACCGGAAGCGGTGCCCGGATGCGGATCCGATCTACGTGGTCTCGTTGGGCTCGCTCAGCAGCTGGGACCGGTACCTGGACGGGCGGGGCAAGCCCGCGGGCATCACGAAGGTCACGTCGTCACGGCCCTCGGTCGTCGCGCTGGGCAAGCCCACCAAGACGGGCTCGGGTGGGTCCTCGTCCGTCATGACCATCGTGCAGGCGATCGGCCGAGGCACGTCGCGCGTCTGCTTCACGACGACCGACCGGCACACCGACTGTCTCCTGTTCGCCGTACCGCCGTCGGTCGCCGGCAAGGGGGGCGGGCGCACGCTCAACGTGGCCTTCGGGAACCAGGCTGGGGCAGCAGCCACGGTCGTCAGCATCACCTCGTCGGACCCGTCCGTCGTCTCCGTCGCGACGGACCCGTCGTCGTCGCTGCCGTACGTCGTGCTGAGCGGGCCCGGGACGACGACGATCTGCGCGAAGTACACGAAGGGACGAGGCGGGTGCCAGCAGTGGACCATCGCCCCGTAGAGGGGACGGAGAGCGCATGATCGTCGTCGGGTTGGTGTTGACCGGGCTCGCGGCCCTGTTCCACGTCTATGTCTTCTACCTCGAGTCGGTCGCGTGGACGAGCCCGCGTGGACGCGCGGCGTTCGGGATGACAGCCGAGGAGGCGCAGGCCACGAAGCTCCTCGCGTTCAACCAGGGCTTCTACAACCTCTTCCTCGCCCTGGCGATCGTCGTCGGCACCGTGCTCGTGGCGGCGGACACGCGCGCTGTCGGTGCGACGCTCGTGATTGCCGGCGCCGCCATGATGGTCGGAGCCGGCGTGGTCCTCATCTCCTCGGACCGGTCCAAGGCTCGGGCGGGTCTGCTCCAGGCCGGACCTCCTGCTCTTGGCATCGTCGCGCTCGCCATCGGTCTGGCGGCATAGCTCCGGCGGGTTGCCGACACCGTGCCATTGCCACGCCAGCGGACGGTGTGAGACCGTCTGTCGTGAAAGTTAGGTAACCCTAACTTCTGGCATCCGGGAGGCGACGTGACCGCTGTGACCTTCGCGACGGTGCAACAGCGCGGGTCCGAACCCGTCGCTCGTCGCCGCGGGCGTCCACCGGCAGTGACCCACGCGTCGATCGCCGACGCCGTGCTGGCCGTGGGCTTCTTCGGCCTGACCTACGCCGCTGTCGGCGAACGACTGGACGTCAGCCTGGCCACCTTGTTCCGTCACGTTCGCGGCCGCGACGAGCTCTCGCGACTGGGGCTGGACCTCGCAGTGCGCCGCCATCCCTGGCCGGACGTGGTCGGCCCCTGGCGATCGATGCTCGAATCCTGGGCCGTGTCCGCGTGGACTCTGTGGGAGCAGTACCCGGGCGCGGTCGTCGAGCTCTCGCGGGGCGTGCTGCCGCCGGCGCTCGGGCAGCTCTCGGGTCAGGTCCGTGACGCGCTGGTCGATGCGGGCTTCACACCCGGCAACGCGGTGCGCGCCGTGGACCTGGTCTTCGGCCTGGTGACGGACGTCCGGCCCACGCCAGGGGCAGCGGACACGGACGACGGTGCCGGACCGCGTGAGCGTTTCCTGGGCACGCTTCGCGTGGTGCTCGCGGGAATCGAGGTCGAGCTGGCACCGCGGTGCGCACTCGCGGACGCCTCCTAGCCGATCCGCTGTCAGCAGAACGGACGCCGCGACCCCCCGCGCCGCCACACAGCCGGCCTAGCATGCGGCATGACCGAGAACCGACCTGTTCCCCTGCCTCGGCCCGACCGTGCGGACGTGCCGAGCCGCACGAGCCCCTCGCCGGAGCCGCTGTGGCGGCACGTCCTCGGGTTACACCTTCGACAGCTGCGGCACGAACGCGGAGAGCGGCTCGTGGAGACGGCAGACCGGGCCGGCATCTCGCCGCAGTACCTGTCGGAGATCGAGCGGGGTCTCAAGGAGCCGTCCAGCGAGATGATCGGTGCGGTCGCCGGTGCCCTGGACACGTCGGTGGGCGACCTCGTTCTCGGTGTCGCGCAGACGCTTCGTGCGTCGTCCCCGGCCCGGACGACCGGCGTGCGAGCGTTCGCGCTCGCCGCATGACGCAGCACCCCTTCGGCGCGGACGCCGGTCAGCCGCGGCGGTCCACGATGACCCGGTCGACGAGGCCGTAGCCGCACGCCTCC
>JAFIHP010000289.1 GCA_017849335.1 Actinomycetales bacterium
CCCTCGCCGCGCGACTGCCCGCCCATGCCGTTCCGTCTGCCATCATGCGACACGAACGGCTGCCGGTCACCGAGCGCGGCAAGGTCGACCGCGCCGCGCTCATGGACGGGCCGTTCGCGGCCTGGTGATCGAGGCAGGCGACCGAGGCGGCGCGCGCGGGATCGTGCCGCCGACTTATCAGGAGGAGTCTGGCGTGGCTAGTGCGACACGTGCGGAGATCGTCGACCTGCTGCATGCGTGCGGCGTCTTCACCCTGCAGGAGCACGGGATCGAGGAGGCGTTCCTCGCCGGCGAGGCGGACTTCCCGATCGGCGAGCTCCGGATGGACAGCCTGTCGGCGATGGAGTTCTGCATCGCCCTCGAGAACACCTGGGGGCTGTCCATCGCGCCCGTGGACGTCGGTCGCCTGGGCACGCTGGACGGACTGCTCGCCCGGCTGGCCGGGTCGTGACCGCGAGCTACCTGACGCCGCGGCTGTACGACCGACTGTTCGACCGCTGTGTGACGGAGAACCAGCTCGCGCAGGCACAGATCGCCCTGGAGAACCGCCTCACCCCGGCCGAGGCCTACGCGATCGCCGACCACATCGAGAGCGCGTACGCCGAGGGCCCGGTCCGGCGCCGGATCACCTGGTTGCGCATCGAGCGTGATCGGCGCCGACGGGCGAAGGAACCGATCGGAGCGCCCCGAGCGGCCCCGCGCTACCTCCGCGCCGTGCAGGCCGTGCAAT
This sequence comes from Actinomycetales bacterium, assembly GCA_017849335.1. Classification (GTDB taxonomy): domain Bacteria; phylum Actinomycetota; class Actinomycetes; order S36-B12; family S36-B12; genus UBA10649. Next base: position 731 of record JAFIHP010000289.1, read on the forward strand.
GGGCGCAGGGCGCCCGTCACCAGCTCGACCTGTCCGGACGGCCCGCCGCTCCCATCGACCGTCTGTGGCTGCGCGGCGGGGCGACGATGTACCGCTCGCGCGTGCCCGGGCCGCGGACGCTCCTGGTCGGCTTCGCCGGAAACCTTCGCGGCTTCATGATGCCGACGCAGGTCTTCCTGCAGTTCGTCGGCGAGCGGCCGGTCGACGTGCTCAAGCTCGAGGTGCCGCGCGGCATCGGCTACATCCGCGGCGTCGCGCCGATCAGCCACGACTTCCCGTCCACCCTCGACTGGCTCCAGAGCGTCATCGACGACGGCGGCTACGACCGCGTGGTCACGGTCGGGACGAGCGGGGGCGGCCTGCCGGCCCTGCTCGCGGGCTCCCGCCTGGGCGTCGACGCCGCGTTCGCCGCCGGGCCGGCGGCGCAGATGAACGCCGTGGAGATGGCCTCCCAGCTGGGCGCCGCCACGGTCCTCGACGTGCTGGCGGCCACGCCCGAACGCACGGCCGTCACCATCGCCTACGGGGTGCTCAGCCTGCGGGACACCGAGTCGGTGGAGTACCTGGCCTCTGCCCTCCCGACGGCCCGGATCGTGCCGGTCGCTGACGCCGACCACGCCTGCCTGTTCGACCTCGTGCAGCGCCGCGCGTTCGCTCCGCTCGTCGCCACCGCGCTCTTCGGCGCGGGCACGCCCGACCCGCTGGCCGCACCCGGACCGTGACCCTCCCTGTCGCCGACCGGCCGCTGGGTCCGATGGACGCGCTGCGCCGGCTCGCCCGGACCGACCCGGACCGGGTCGCCCTCAGCGACGACGTCGCCAGCGTGACGTACGCCGAGCTCGTCGACCGAGTGGACGCGATCGCCGGCCTCGCGCGCGCGGCGTTGGGCGACCAACCGCGCGGGACGTTTCTCCCGATCCTGGTGGACCGGTCCGCGGCGTCCGCCCTCGCGGTCCTCGCCGTGCTGGTGGGCCGGGTCCCGTTCGTCCCCGTCGACGCCGCGACGGCCCCCGAGCTCGCCTCGCGGCTACGCGAGCGCACCGGCGGCTCCACCGTGGCGTTGTCCACGGTGGTCGGCGCGACGCGGATCCCGGGGTGGTGGTCTTCTCGTCGGGCTCGACGGGATCGCCGAAAGGCATCGTCCTCCCCTGGGAGGCACTCGAGCACCGCTGGCGAGTCCGGTGGGCCGAGTACGACGCGTTCGGGTTCGCGGTCCGCCGGCAGGCGCTGCTCCTGCCCCTGGACTCCGCATGGGGCCTGACAGAGGCCCTCGACGTCGCCAGCGGGTTCTCGATGCACGTGGTCGACGCGCCGACGGTCGGACCGTCCGACCTGCTCGCCGCACTGGCACGGGTCGAGCCGACCTCGATCGCGCTGCCTCCGCAGCTGGGGCGCGTGCTCGCGCAGCTGCCGTCGCGCATGAGCGTCCCGTTGCCCACCATCCGCCGGCTGTACGTGACGTCGGAGGGGTTCCGGCACGAGTGCGTCGCCGGGCTGCGGTCGATCTTCCGGGACGACACCGTGATCGTGCACACGCTGGCGAGCACCGAGGTCGGCCGCATGCTCGCCAGCACGTTCACGCTGGGCGAGGCGCCCGCGTCGGGGCCGGTCCCCATCGGGACGCCGGCACATCCGGCGGACGTGCGGCTGGATCCGGTCGGCGACGACGGCACGGCGGAACTGGTCGTCGGCGGCCCGATCGCCCTCGGCTACCTCCGCGACCCCGACCTGACGGCCGCACGGTTCCGCACGGACCGCGAGGGACGGCGCTGGTGGCGTTCCGACGACCTGGTGACGGTCGGGTCGGACGGGCTCTTCCGGCACGCCGGCCGCATCGACGACCTGGTCAAGGTCGGCGGGCGACTCGTGTCGCCGTCCGACGTCACCTCAGTCATCGCCGCGATTCCCGGCATCGCGGCCGCCATCACCGTCCCGGTCGTCACGGAGGGAGTGACCCGGCTGGTTGCTCACGTCGAAGTCGATCCGGCAGCGGGCCTCACGCGCGCGGACGCGCACGACAGGCTGCGGGCGTCATTGCCCGCGCACAGCGTCCCGGCAGCGATCATGCGACACGAGCGGCTCCCTGCCGGCGAGCGCGGCAAGATCGACCGGAGCGCACTCGGGACGGGTCCGTTCGTCCCCTGGTGACCTTCCGCTCAGCCTCCGGCAAGGTCCGCGACCAGCGCCGTCGAGGACACCACGTCGCTGCGCCGTCCGGGGAGCCGGTAGTCCGTGGCGTTGCGGTTCTGCTCGTCCACGATGGGCTCGCCCTCCACGTGCAGGTCGCCCCAGTCCCCCTCCCAGCACGTGTGCGCGTCGGAGACGAGGAGCACGTCGTAGCCGCGCTCCAGCGCCGCATGCCAGGTGTGGCGGACGCAGTGGTTCGACTCGGCCCCGCACAGCAGGAGCTCGCCCGCGCCGAGGCGCGCGAGGACGTCCTCGAGCTCGGTGTCTTCGAAGGAGCTGCGGTAGCGCTTGCGGATCGTGGGCTCGCCGTCCGCCGGCTGCAGCTCCGGCACGATCTGCCAGCCGTCGCTGCCGATCTCCAGCGCGCCGTCCTCGCTGTGCTGGACCCAGACGACAGGCACCCCGGCCGCCCGGGCGGCGTCGACGGTGGCGGCGATCGCCGCCACCGTCCGGTCCCGCTCCCATGCCTGGGCGACCACGTCGTTCTGGACGTCGATCACGACCAGGGCCCGCCCCGTGCGTCCGGTGAGCGTCGTCACGGCTAGTCCAGGCTCGCCATGACGTGCTTGATGCGGGTGTAGTCCTCGAACCCGTACATCGACAGGTCCTTGCCGTAGCCGGAGTGCTTGAAGCCGCCGTGCGGAATCTCCGCCACCAACGGGATGTGGGTGTTGATCCAGACGCAGCCGAAGTCCAGCCGCTTGGCCATCCGCATCGCGCGGCCGATGTCACGGGTCCAGACCGACGACGCCAGGCCGTACGGCACGCCGTTGGCCCACCGCAGGGCCTCGTCCTCGTCGGAGAATCGCTGGATCGTCACGACCGGACCGAAGATCTCGTTCTGGATCATCTCGTCGTCCTGGTTGAGGCCGGCGATGACGGTCGGCTCGATGAAGAAGCCGCGGTCCCCCTGGCGGCCACCGCCGGCGACCACCTCGGCGTGGCTCGGCGTGCGCTCGATGAACCCGAGGACGCGCTCCATCTGGTTGACGTTGTTCACCGGCGGGACCAGTGCGTCGCCCCCCGGCCCGTCGGCGAACGTCGTCTCGGTCGCCCGCGCCTGCTCGGCCATCGCGGCGACGAAGTCGTCGTACACCCGCTCGGAGACCAGCATGCGGGTCGCGGCCGTGCAGTCCTGACCGGCGTTGAAGTAGCCGGCGACCGCCAGCCACTCGGCCGCTGCGGCGACGTCTGCGTCGTCGAACACGACGACCGGCGCCTTGCCGCCGAGCTCCAGGTGGACGCGCTTGACGTCGCGAGACGCGGTCTCGGCAACCTGCATGCCGGCCCGGACCGAGCCGGTGATCGAGACCATCTGCGGGATCGGATGCTCGATCATCGCCCGACCCGTGTCCCGGTCACCGCACACCACGTTGAGCGCACCGACCGGGAGGGTGCCCGTCTCGGCGATCAGCTCGGCCATCCGAACCGTCGATGCCGGCGTGGTGTCGCTCGGCTTGAGGACGACCGTGTTGCCCGCGGCCAGCGCCGGAGCGAACTTCCAGACAGCCATCATCATCGGGTAGTTCCACGGCGCGACCTGGCCGACGACACCGACCGGCTCGCGGCGGATGATGGACGTGAAACCCTTCATGTACTCCCCGGCCGACCGGCCCTCGAGGACACGCGCGGCTCCGGCGAAGAAGCGGATCTGGTCGATCATCGGCGGGATCTCCTCCGCCATCGTGACGGCGACCGGCTTACCGGTGTTCTCGCTCTCCAGAGCGACGAGCTCGTCCGCGTGCGCCGCGAGCGTGTCCGCGATCGCCAGGAGCGCCGTCTGCCGCTCCGACGGGGTGCTGTCGCGCCACGTCTCGAACGCCGACGCCGCGGCGGCGTAGGCGGCATCGACGTCTGCGGCGCCCGACAGGGGCGCCGACGCGAAGACCGCACCGGTCGTCGGGTCGACCAGGTCGGTCGTGGCGCCGTCAGCGGCATCGATGCTCTCGCCGGCCACGAAGTTGCGGATGGTGCGCTTGTCGCTCACGCGGTTCTCCTGGGGTCCGTTGGTGCTCGCAGCGTAACCGAGCAGCGCCTCGTGAGCCATGGTCATCGTGCGGAATCCGTGGCTGAGGAGGTCCCACGGCACGGATTCACTTGCTCAGGTGCGGCGAACTGACCATCATGTCGGCCATGGCGAGCCGTGAACGTCAGCCCAGCGTGCCCTTGGACGAGGTGTCCAAGGGGATCATCGAGCAGCTCCAGCAGGACGGCCGTCGGCCCTACGCGGCCATCGGCAAGGCGGTCGGTCTCTCCGAGGCGGCCGTCCGCCAGCGGGTGCAGCGGCTCCAGGACGCGGGTGTGATGCAGATCGTCGCCGTGACCGATCCGCTCCAGGTCGGGTTCGCGCGTTCGGCGATGATCGGCATCCGCGTCGACGGCGACGCGGAGGCGGTC
>JAFIHP010000290.1 GCA_017849335.1 Actinomycetales bacterium
ACGTCGCCGCTTGCGAGGTCGCCACCGTGGCGGGAGCGGGATCCGGGGCCTGACCCGTTCGACCGGTACTGTCCCCGTCGGAAACGCCGGCGCCGGTGCCGAGGACGGAGTACGCATGCGAGCGGAGCAGGCGGGGCGGCTTGTTCCTCGACGGGTCCGCCGGCTGCTTCGCCGAGCCCTCGATGCCCGGGCCGCGTCGGCATACCCGTCGTCGGATCTCGAGACCGATCTCACCAGCGACGACCTCCCGCCGCAGCGGCTGGACCATACGCGCGTTCCGGAGCTCCGCGGGCGACCGATCGGTTTCGGACCCGTTCGCGAGCTGTCGTCGGAGCCGCCGGTGTTCTTGTGCGGTATCCCGTACGACCTCTTCCAGGGGTTCGCGCCCGCGTTCGGCAAGCGATACGGCCAACGCGCGGCAGGATTCCTGATCGTGCCCACGTGGTCGATCGAGGACCCCGATCGGGTCGCGGCGCTCGTCGAGGGACATCACTGGCACATGGAGCGGTTCCCGGAGCACCGGCTGAGGTACCTGTGCAACTCCCAAGGCGAGGCCGACCTCCTCCGCGCGCACGATCTGCCGGCCGACCTCCTCAACCACAAGTGCACCGTGTCGGACGAGATCTTCCGACCGCTGCCGGACGTCGAGGTCGAGTTCGACGCCGTGTACGTCGCACGTTTCGTGCGCGAGAAGCGCCACGAGCTCGGTGCGCGGGTGCCGCGCGTCCTCCACGTTGCCTACGCGGAGGGTCAGCGCAGCCGCGAACGGGAGTTCCGACTGCTGCGCAAGCAGATCCTGCGCCCGGGTCACGAGTTGGCGAACGATCTCGACGGTGGTCTCCCGGTCCGGATGTCGCCGGACGAGGTGAACCGCGCGCTGAACCGTGCCGCCGTGGGCCTGCTGCTCTCGGAGGTGGAGGGTGCCAGCTACGCCGCGGTCGAGTACCTCCTTGCCGGTCTCCCGGTCGTCAGCACGCCGAGCCTCGGCGGACGTGAGGCGTACTTCGACCCGGAGTACTGCCTGATCTGCGACCCGACCCCTGACGCCGTGCGGGACGCGGTCCGCGAGCTGACGGCGCGACAGGTCCCGCGGGAGTACGTCCGGACGAAGACGCTGGAGCGCCTCCGCGTCCAACGCGAACGGATCCTGGACGAGCGCGACGCGTTGCTGATCGGCCTGGGCGCACACCCACCGGTCCGGGACGGCTGGCCGTACGGGGACGTGAGCGGTATCCCGTGGCGCACCTTCAACGCCCACCTCGCCGCGTTCGAGAGCCGCCAGAAGCAGACGCTGGCGGCCGAGGTCGGACTGGCTGCCGCAGACCTGGACGGCGTGCAGCTGACCGCCCACGAGCTGAGACCGGTGATCGACGCGGTCTCCTCCCGTCCCGGCTGTGCTCTGCTCGTCTTCGGGACGGGACACGACTCGGTCCTGTGGGAGCGGGTCAACGGGGGCGGGACAACGGCGTTCGTGGAGGCAGACACCGAATGGGCCGATCGCGCGAGGGCGCGGCTTCACGTCGCGACCGTCCACCGGGTCGACGTCACGACCCGCGTCGAGCAGTGGTCGGAGCTGCTGGACCGACCGGACTGGCTCGCGCTGGACCTTCCCGACGGGGTGACGGGGCGGCGGGGGGACGTCGTCGGGGGGGAGGGTGGGGCGGGGTACGGGCCGGGAGGTCCGGGCCGGATGTCGAGCATCTACGAGGCGGCTCGGCTCGTTGCCCCGGGCGGCGTCGTGTTCGTGCACGACGCCGAACGTGAGGTGGAGAACGCGTACGTGGAGCGGTATCTCGGCGAGGCGACGTGCGTCGTCGACGTCCGCGGACGCGCCGTCCTGCGAGGTTACGTCCGCTGACCCGGGCCGCTCGCGACGCGAAGGTCGGTGGGCGATGATTGCGGCATGACGAACGAGCCCGATCCCTTCGACGACGTCGTCCTCGACGAGACGTTCGTCGCCGGGGGAGCCAAGGAGCAGTCGGCAGCGGAGCGGATCGCCCAGGCACGCCGGATCGCTCGCGCCAACGACCGGTTGCGCGAGGCCGGCGATATCGCTGACGGGTCCGGCAAGCCGCGGTTCCACCGCGCTCGTCGCGCGGCGCCGTGGATCGCGATCGGGGCGGTGGCGGCCGCCGTCATCGTGGTCCTCGCGCTCGTCGCCCGCTGAGCCGATGTCCGTGTCGGTTGCGGAGGAGGTCCTCGGCTGCGACGTGGCCGACATCGACGACTTCGTGACGTGGTCCGAATGGGCACTGGCCCGCGTCGGGTTCCGCCCGTCGAACGCCCTCGCGCTCGTCGCCCTGTGCCGGGACGAGATCATGGATCCGTTCGAAGCCGCGCTGTCGGCGACCTGGGGCCGGCCGTTCGACGTCGGCGCCCTGGGCGGCCTTGTTCTCGTCGGACGCACGGGTCTCGCGGCCGCCCTCAGCCACGCGCCGGGGGAGGACGGCAGGCATCGGTTCATCGCGTTCTGCTTCCCCCACATCGGGATCGACGCGGACGGGACGGTCGGTCGCGTCCAGCGCCGAGGGATGCTCCGGGCCTCGTCCGCCTGCGGCGCTCTCGTCGCCCTTCGAGCGCAGCTGACTCGCGGCGAGGTTGCCGGTGCCATCGACCCGGACGACGTCGAGCAGTCGTTGTTGAGCAGGATCATCGGGTCGTCGGTCGACCTGGGTCGGGTTCCCTCGTTGGTCGAACTGACGGACCTCGCGCGCACGATCGCCGTCGCAGACCTCCGACGGTACGTGGACCTGGCGCGGGCGGCAGAGCCCGTGGATGTCGCGTACGTGAGCGGGCTGCTCGTGCACCTGCCTGACGCCCGGGACGTCGTAGCCCGTGTCGAGGCGCATGTCCTGATCGACGAGCAGCGGATCGAGCTGCCCCACTGAGGCGATCACCACGCGGCGATGATGCGGTCCCGTCCGAGCTCCTTGGCGTCGTACAGCGCGGCGTCTGCCCGGCGCAGCACGGAGCTCGCCGACTCCCGGTCCTCGCGGACCGCGTACCCGATCGACACCGTTCGGTGCCCCGGGCTCGACTCGCGCAGTCTCTCCAGCACGGGCAGGGCGGCTGCCGCGTCGAGTCCGGGCAGGAGGGCGACGAACTCCTCACCGCCGTAGCGTGCCAGGAATGCGTTGGCCGGCAGCGCATCCCGCCACGAATGCGCGCACAGGGCAAGAAGCCTGTCACCGGCCTGATGGCCGTTGTCGTCGTTGTACGACTTGAAGTGGTCGAGGTCGAGCATCGCCACGGTCAGCGCGGTGCCGGTGCGTGACGCGAGATCCACGGCGCGCACGACCTCGTAGTCCAGCGTGCGACGGTTCGGCAGTCCGGTGAGGGCATCGGTGCGCGCCTCGTGGCCCAGTGCCGCGTACTGGACCCGCACGGTGCGTAGGGCCCGCTCGAGGCGCCAGATGGCGAGCAGCAGGACGACGATCGCGGCGATCGCGACCCGCCGGGCGGCGAGGTTGTCCCACACGGCGACGACGAGAAGCGTTGGCAGCGTGAGCATTCCGACCGCGAGTCCGGTCAGGCGGCCCGGCGTGTACGGGGCCGACGAACGCGCTGAGGGTGTGTCGACCGTCCGCGCGTCGGGAGCCCATGATGCGGCGGCCAGCAACACGATCCCGGCGAGCAGCAGCACGTCGACGACGGGACGTGACGAGTCCTCGGTTCCGTTGCTGACCATGACGTCGTAGATGAGGTCCGCCGTCAGCGTCACCAGGAATGCCATGGCCAGCAAGGTGATCGCGACCGTCGCGCGTACCCCGGCCAGGATCACGCGCGCGAGGCCAGCGAGGACGACGATGTCGAGAAAGGGGTAGATGAGGGCGATCGCGAGCGTCCCGCCCGGCTGCTCGGAGTGCAGCAGAGCGGGCCGCGCCACGACGTATCCGATGACGGTTGCCACGGCGATCGCGATGATCGCGGTGTCGAGCCACGCGTCACGGTCGCCGTTCGGTATCACGCGTCGGACCAGCACGGTCAGTGCGCCGATCGCGGCGACGTAGGCGAGGAGGTACAGGACGTCGGCCGGTCCCGGGAAGGGCGCCTCGTCGAGGAGCTGCTCCTGGACGTCGTACACGATGTCGCCCAGGACGGTCATCGCCGCGTACGTCCACATGAGCCACCAGACGAGCTTCGTCCGCGCGGGCATCCGGGCAGTCGCGACGGCGAACGCGGCGATGGCGCAGACGCCGGTGACGCGCGCTATGAGGATCCAGGCCGTGGATTCGGGCGGGACCACGAGCAAGGACAGGCACGCGAGGACGCCGACGCTCACCGAGCCGAGCCACCACGGTCCTGGCGCCTGGCGCATCCGGGCCGCCCTCCTTCCGATGGCGCTCAGCGTAGGGTGCGGGCAGCGCGCCCGGAGTCCTGTTGACGCTGCGACACGGCTGCGACACACCCGCCACCTGTGGGTGACCCGCGAGATACATCTCACATGGGACAGCGACGGAATCGCGCGTGAGGTGTGATGCAGATCACGGGACATAGACGACAAATGCCGCCTATCGGCCCCGATCGACAACGCGGCTGCGCCCGTTCGGGTGGTCCGATGTCGTTGCTGTTCTTAGACTTTTCCCCTGGATGGCGGCCTTCCCCGGCCGTCCGGCGAAGGAGAACGACACTTCGCGATGCACCGGCGGTCGCCGCCGCCGGGAGCGGTGCGGCCAGCAACGCCAGGACGTGGGACTCGATCTGGCGGGCGCACTGCAGGAGAGCCAGGCGAGGCGGACAGAGTTCCTCGCTGGGGCTGGGACCCGCATCGCGACGGCGCACCGGACAGACCGGTGCTGAGCATTGAGGGTGTATGGCCAGACGCAGCGTTGTCCGCGGAGTGAAGTGTGCGGGCGTCGTCGCAGCAGCAGTCGCACTGACGGCTTCGGTGGGCCCGGCTTCGGCCGCCACGATGCCGTCCGTGCTCGAACCGGTCGACTCGGCCGTCAGCACCGTTCCGGCCGGTGCGACTGTCGTCGCCGCAGGCGTGACCCCGCAGGCGGCCAGCATCTCCGCCGCGGCGGCCGTCCGCCCGGCCCAGCGTCCCACGCGACTGAGCGCCCAGCGGGCGCGTGCGGCGGCCTACGCCCGGTTCACCGCATTCACGTTGAGCTCCAAGGCAACTCGTGACATGCGCGGTGTGGAGAAGAGCCTCTACCACGGTCGGTACTACACGCGTTCGTCAGAGACCAAGCGACTGTGCATCGTGCGCCGCGAGAGCGAGGGTCACTACGACGTCGTCTCGCGTCACGGAACGTATCGCGGCGCCTACCAGGTCTCGGCCGCGCTTGCGCGCGGTGCGACCTGGATGATGCTGGGTGAGCACAAGAAGCTGATGGGCGCGTCGAACGCGAAGCGCGTCCTGGCGAAGCTGCGGTCGACCCCGATGAACCGCTGGCCGCGGTACTGGCAGGACGCGGCGTTCCACACGATCATCAACTGGGACGGCTCGCTGTCCGGAGCGAGCCACTGGGCCGGCGGGCGCTGGCACTGCTGAGGCAGTGATCGCGAGACGGCCGCCGGCGCGTCATCGCGGCGCGCGGGCGAGCCGTTTCCGTCCGGCCGTCTTGGCGATGCGGATGAGTCGGTCGGCGGCCGGCATCGGCGTTGCTCCCTTGGGGACCGCCACGATGATGGTGCGCGGTTCCATCGGCGGCTCCAACTGCTTGACGACGATGCCCGGGTCACCGCGGTCGACGGCCAGCAAGGGCATCACCGCCGGTCCCATCCCCGCACGAACCATTCCCTGGAGTGCGCCGTTGTCATTGGACCGGAACACGTATCGCGGCCTTACGCCGCATGCACGCAAGCCGTTGTCGATCTGCATCTGACAGTCGCAGTCGTGCTGTCCGACCATGGGCACGCCTTCAAGTGCAGCGCTCGGAATCGATCGGCCCGGATTCTCCTGAGCCAGGGGGCCGTCCGCCTGCAGCACGACGACGAACGGGTCGGTGCCGAGCTCGGTGAGATCGAGGCGGGCGTCGGTGATCGGGCCGGTGAGGAAGGTGACGTCGATCGCGCCGGACAGCAGGGCGTCGATCAGCACATGTTGCTCGTCCTGCTCGACCAGGCTGATCGCGAGGTCCGGCGCCGCGTGGCGGAGCGTCGCGACGATCTCGGGCAGCAGCTGGACGGAGACGCTCTGGTAGGTGCCGATCCTCAGCCGCCCCGCCGTTCCGCTGGCGAGGTCCGACAGGTCGTGCTCCGCGGCCTCGATCTGCGTGTTGATGTCCTCGGCGTAGCGGAGCAGGATCCGGCCAGCCGGCGTCAGGGTGACCGGCCGCGGACCGCCTGGCCGGTCGAACACCGCCTGGCCGACGGCACGTTCCAGGCCGGCGATCTGCTGACTGATCGCCGCCTGGGAGAACCCGAGAATGTCGGCTGCGCCGATGAACGAGCCTTCCTCGGCCACCGCGCGGAGTGCGCGGAGATGGCGCAGCTCGACGTCGTCGAACGACATGCGGGAGTCCCTTCGTCGACATCATGAATAGTGATCGACACGATCACTATTCATCGCTTTTCTTTATGTTAACGCACCCGTACCGTTGTCACTGCGAAGGGAGAACGACATGCTTACCCGGCAGAGTCTCGAATGCGGTTCCGATGGTGCGTCGACCGTGGTGATGGACCCCGCGACGATGCGGGCGCGACTGGCATCAGTCGCCGAGAGCATCGAGCGGGGCGGGGTGGACTCGGACCCGGTTTCGGTGCTGCTCGTCGCCCACGCAGCCCGTGACCTCGACGTGAGCCCCGTCCTGGTGTCTGTGCTGGCGGACGAGGCGGCTCCCGCCGTGGCCCGCGAGCGCGCGTTCGGCCGTGTGAGCGCGGCGATGGAGTCCCGGCTCGACGCGATCCACTCGACCGCGATGCTGCCCTCGACCTGCTAGTCCCTGACCCCGGGCTCACAGGCCGGTTCTCCGGACATGCAGATCCCCGTGGCCACGACCGTGGCCACGGGGATCTGCATGTCCGGACGCGGCTAGGCCGCCTTGGCGCCTCCGACGCGCCCCGCCAGGTTCAGGACCGCGACGCCGATGAGGACGAACACGATCCCGATACCGATCGCCATGAACGCGACACCGAACGCCACCACGGACGTGTAGAGCGAGGCCTGGAGGAATGAGGCGGTCATCGCCGTCTCGCGCAGCGGGTCGTCACGATCGAGCGCGGCGTAGGTCTTCCCGCCGGGCGCCTCGAGCGCATGGTGATTGATGATGCTCGCCTGGCAGTACGCGGCGAATGGGCCGCTGACGGGTTGGCCGGCGAGGCAGCTCGCGTCATCCGAGACCGTGATCCGTTGGTCGGACAGCGTGCTGCTCACATTGGCGTAGGTCAGTGCGCCGGCGACGATCATGATCACGCCGACGACCATGGTGACGATGCTGATCCACTTGGCAGTACCAGAACCGCGGCTGCTGGACATCTGCACTCCTCCTCGGCCAACCGTTGGCCTCTGCGGGAACCACGATTCCGGATAGGCGCCCGGTTGCCAAGCAGCCAAGGTCCTGCGTGTTGGGCCCAAAGACCGTGAACGGTCGGACCGTCAGGACCTCGGCATCGCGGACATCGCCCGAAGAGCCGCGATGCACCACGCGTGGTCCTCCACCTGCGGCAGGCCGGACACGTACAGCCCTCCGACGACCCCCACGCCGGCCACGACCACCGGCACGCCGCCGCCGTGCGCTGCGTACTCCGGTTCGGTCAGGCCCGTAGCTGCGGCGAACGTGGTTCCCCGCTCCTCGTACGACACCCGCACGGCCAGGCTCGACCGCTCGAAGCGCCGGACGACGCGTCGCTTGCCCGCGACCCAGTGGTCGGAGTCCGGGAGCGAGCCCGGCAGGGCGGCTCGGGAGGCAAGCCGCTCGCCGTGGTCGACCTCGACGACGATCGGCGCGCCGTCGTCGAGGGCTCGGGCGACCAGGCCGCGGCCGAGCTGGACAGCGGCCGCCAGGTCGAACGCGGCGAGCACGACCGACGCCGCTTCGTCGGCGAGCGCGGCCGACGTGAGCCCACCTGTCGTCACGGGAACCGTCACGGTCAGGCGGGCGGCGCGGGGGAGAGGACGACGACGAGGTCGCCCGTCTCGACCTGGGCCTTGTCCTGCACGTGAACCGCCTCGACGGTGCCGGCGGTTCCGGCGGTGACCGCGGACTCCATCTTCATCGCCTCGATCACCGCGACCTTCTGTCCGGGCTGCACCTGGTCGCCGACCTTCACCAAGATCGTGATGACTCCGGGCACGGACGCGCCCAGGTGAGCGGGGTTTCCCGGCTCGGCCTTGGGGCGCGCGTTCACCGACTTCGGTGCGCGCTCGTCCACGACGCGCAGGGCGACCGGCTGCCCGTTGGCCCGCAGGTGGACACTGCGGCGCCCCGTGGCGTCGACGTCGCCGATGGCGTCCAGCTCGACGAACATCTGCTGACCCGGTGCCACATCGATGACCTCGGTGACTCCGGGCTCCAGGCCGTAGAGATAGGCGTGCGTGGGCAGAACCGACACGTCGCCGTACGTGGCGCGCGCGGCGTCGAACGCCTTCGCCTCGGCGGGCAGCATCAGGCGGGTGAGAGCCGCTCGGCGCTGCGCGGGATCCCCGAGGGCCGCCCGATCCGCGGGGTTGATGACCGGGGCGGACAACGGCGGCTTGCCCGCGAGGACCTGATCCGTGAACGGCTGCAGGAACCCGCCCTCCGGTACGCCAAGCTGGCCCTGGAGGAACGCGATCACCGAGGCGGGCAGGTCGTGGCGCGCGGGGTCGGCCAGCAGGTCGGCGCTGGTGACGCCCGCGGCCACCATCCACACCGCCAGGTCGCCGACGACCTTGCTGCTCGGGGTGACCTTGACGGGCCGGCCCAGAAGCACGTTGGCCTCGTGGTACGCGTCCAGCACGTCGGCGAACCGGTCGCCGACGCCGAGGGCGTCGGCCTGGGCACGCAGGTTGGACAGCTGGCCGCCGGGGACCTCGTAGCGGTACACCCCGGTTGCTGGTGAGCGCTGGCCCGCCTCGAACGGCGAGTACAGGTCGCGTACGGCGTTCCAGTACGGCTCCAGCGCCGCAGCGTCCGCGAGGTCAAGGCCACCAGCGGCGGACGGGTCGCGGTCGGCGTGCGCGAGCGCCGCGAGCAGCGCGCCGAGGCTGGGCTGGCTCCCGCCCGAGGACAGCGGTGCGCTCGCGCAGTCCACGCCGTCGACACCGGCCGCGATGGCAGCCAGGTAGGTGGCCAGCTGGCCGCCGGCGGTGTCATGCGTGTGGAGTCGGACAGGGACATCGAACCGGTCGCGCAGAGCCGGGACCAGTCTGCTCGCGGCCGGCGGCCGCAGGAGGCCGGCCATGTCCTTGATGACCAGGCCGTGGACTCCGGCGTCGACGAACTGCTCGGCCACCCGCAGGTAGTAGTCCAGCGTGTAGGTCGTCTCGTGCGGGTCGACCAGGTCGCCGGTGTAGCAGATGGCTCCCTCGGCGAATCCGCCGTGCTCGCGGACCGCGTCGATGACGGGGCGGGTGCGCTCGACGGAGTTCAGCGCGTCGAACACGCGGAAGACGTCCATACCGGCCGCGCGCGCCTCGCCGACGAACGCCGTGACGACGTCGTCGGGGTAGGGCGCGTAGCCGAGGGCGTTGCGCCCGCGGATGAGCATCTGGGTGAGAACGCCCGGGGCTGCGGCACGCAGCTGCTCGAGCCGGGTCCACGGGTCGTCGCCGAGGAATCGCAGTGCCGCATCGAAGGTCGCTCCGCCCCAGCACTCCAGGCTGAACAGGCCGGGGAGCAGGTTCGCCTGCGCCGCAGCACCGGCGACGAGGTCCCGGCTGCGCAGCCGCGTCGCGAGGAGGGACTGGTGCGCATCGCGCAGCGTCGTGTCGGTCACGGCGACGTGGTCCAGCCCGCGCAGCCATGCGGCGAGCGCGTGCGGCCCCGACTGGTCGAGGACCGACTTGGCGGTCACGTTCGGCGAGGACGACGCGACCTGGTCGGGGGGCAGGAGCTCGGCGGGGTCGCGTACGGTCACGCGGGACTCGCCGTACGGCCGGTTCACGGTGACTTCCGACAGCCGCAGGAGGAGTCCCGAGCCCGGCCCGACCGTGCTGGCCGGGTGGGAGGTCATCAGCGACGGGTGCTCGTCGAGGAACGCGGTGGTCAGCCGACCGTCGAGGAAGTCCGGGTCGGCCAGCAGCGCGCGCAGGAACCCGACGTTGGTGGAGACGCCGCGGACCGAGAACTCCGACAGTGCCCGACGTGCCGCGCTCGCGTAGTCCGCGCCGCTCGCCGTGAGCTTCACGAGAAGCGAGTCGTAGAACGGTGTCACGTCCGCACCGGCGTAGGTGGCCCCGTCGAGCCGCACGCCCGGCCCGCCGGGCGAGCGGTAGACGACGATGGTCCCGGTGGAGGGTCGGAAGTCGTCGGCCGGGTCCTCGGTCGTCAGCCGGCACTGGATCGCGCTGCGCTGGACGCGGATCCCGTCCTGGGCGACGCCCAGGTCCGGCAGCGACTCGCCGCGCGCGATGCGCAGCTGGGACAGGACGAGATCGACCCCCGTGACTTCCTCGGTCACGGTGTGCTCGACCTGGATGCGCGGGTTCATCTCGATGAACGAGTACCCGAACCCATCGACGTGGGCGGCTGCACGGGCCTGCGGGTCGTCCCAGACGAGGAACTCCACGGTGCCTGCCGAGGTGTAGTCGACCTCGCGCGCGAAGGCGACCGCGTCGGAGCACAGGCGCTCGACGAGCGCTCGGGGGAGTCCGGGAGCGGGCGCGATCTCGACGACCTTCTGGTGGCGGCGCTGCACCGAGCAGTCACGCTCGTACAGGTGGACGACGTTGCCCACCGCGTCGGCGAGGACCTGGACCTCGACGTGACGCGGCCGTACGACCGCCTGCTCGACGAACAGGGTGTCGTCGCCGAAGGCCGCGGCGGCCTCACGTCGCGCGACGTCGAAGACGCGCGCGACCTCGTCGGCGTCGTCCACGCGCCGAAGGCCACGACCTCCGCCACCGGCCGAGGCCTTGACGAAGACCGGGTAGCCGATGCGGTCCGCCTCGGCGAGAGCCTCGGCGACTGACGCGACGGGGTCCGAGGCCCCGAGCACCGGCACGCCGGCACGCTGCGCGGACTCGCGTCCGCGGACCTTGTCCCCGGCCAGGAGCAGCGTCGCCGGGGTGGGGCCGACCCAGGTCAGCCCCGCGTCGATGACCGCCTGGGCGAACACGGCGGACTCGGACAAGAACCCGTAACCCGGGTACACGGCATCCGCGCCCGACTCGCGCGCGACGTCGATGATCGCGGGGATGTCGAGGTACGTCCGGACCGGGTGGCCCGCCTCGCCGAGCTGGTAGGCCTCGTCGGCGATCAGGCGGTGGAGCGCACTGCGGTCCTCGGCGCTGTAGACGGCGACGGAGGTGATACCGAGTTCTCGCGCCGCGCGAGCGGCCCGGATTGCGATCTCCCCACGGTTGGCGATGAGCAGCTTGCGCATGTTCTACCTCGGCATCCTCGGCACGGTTCACGGTCGGGGTCCGTCGATCCTAGGGCCGACGGCAGGCGGCGCTGTCCGGGCGTTCCGCCCTGCGGGCTGGCGGTCGGCGCCAGGCCGTGCGAACGTCGACTGGCTACGCTCGGCGAGGGCTGGTCCGGCTCACCCGACGACGTGCTGCGCGAGAGGGTCCTGATGCGACGACCGAGGCCAGAGGTCCGGCGAAGGTCGGCACTGGTCGCACTCGCCTGCGTCGTCGCCTTCCTCCTCGTCGTGTTGGCCCCGCCGGCCGTGGGCACGCTGGTGTCCGAGCGTCTGCACGGCGTGACGCTCGGAGTGATGATCGCGATAGTCGTCGCCGTGGCTGTCCGGCTCGGCGGTCGTGCGCGCGACGTCCTGGCACTCGCGGTCGTCGCCGGAGTCGCGCTGGCCGCCCGTCTCCAGCTGGGCGCCCCGCCCGTCGTGGTCCTCACCCTTGGGGGGCTGAGCGGCGCCGAGGCGTGGGTGCTCGCGTGGCAGCTGAGCCGTACCGGTGCGTGGCGCCTTCGTGACGCCGCGGACCTGCTGCGGTACGTCG
>JAFIHP010000291.1 GCA_017849335.1 Actinomycetales bacterium
CCCGCGGGGACGTCGGGGTGGCTGATCACCAGCGGGACGTGGAAGTTCTCGTCGTAGACGAGGTTCCCCTTCTGCCGCAGGCCGTGCGAGCCGGCGAGCTCGCCATGGTCGGACGTGAAGACGACGACGGTTCGGTCGGCCTGCCCGCTGGCGACCAGGGCGTCGAGAACCAGGTCGACACTGCGGTCGACGTCGCGCATGCAGTTCAGGTAGAACTCCATCCCGCGTCGCCAGGCCTCGTCGTTCGACACCGGGCCGAACATGGTGTCCATCGCCGCCGCGTACTCGCGAACGGCTGGGGCCGCGCCGGACAGGTCGTCGTGGACGCTCGCCGGGAGGCCGACGTCCCATCGACGGGCGTCGGTCGGGATGTCCGCCGGCGCCTTGACGACCAGGGCTTCGGCCAGGTTCAGCGGGGGCGGGACCACGCCGCGTCCGCCGTAGTCGTAGCTCATGATGTCGTGCGGGTTAACGAAGTTCACGGCCATGAACCAGGGCTGGTCGGCGGCAACGACCGGGGCGCGGTCCCGGAGCCAGCCGACCGCCTGACCAGCGATCACGGGGTCGATCCTCAGCCCGGCCCACACTCCCCCGTCGATGTCGCCCCACGCGTTGAACTCCGAGAACCCATACGGCTCGAGGGCGTCGACGCTCGGCGGGTCGGACGGCGACCGGTACGCACGGGACAGGTGCCACTTGCCCTGGTACGTGCAGTAGTAGCCGACCGAGCGGAGCATCGTTCCCAGCGTGCCCAGCGCGGGGTCCAGCGGACGGATGTACGGCATGTTGTCGTTGTCGTAGACCTGCGTCACCGGCATGTGCCGGCCGGTGTAGATGACCGAGCGCGACGAGCTGCACTGCGCGGACGCCACGTAGTAGCGGCTGAACGACGTCCCGCGGCGACGGATCCGATCCCGGCCGGGAAGCTCGAAGCCGTCCGGTCGCGGAAGCGTGGACCGCGCCTCGGCCGTGACGGTGAGCAGGATGTTCGGCGGCTGGCCGCCGCCCGGCCGTGCGTTCACGCGTCCATCTCCTCGACTCTGCGGCCGTGGGGCCTAGCCGGCCGCAGGGCACCCGGAGGCTGCGGTCAGCCTCCTGTGGTCCACCGCGTCAGACCGTAGGCGATTATGCCGACGGGCGCCGGCCGGCCGCAGGGACGCACTGGTCGGCGGGGTTCTCGATGAGGCTGATCTGGGTCCCGTCGATGTCGACGAGGAAGCCGGCGCGGAGCCCCCACGGCTGCGGCCGCACCGGATGGAGCCGCGGGCGCCCGGTCGACGTCTCGGCGACCCCGGAGTCCGCGATCGTCTGGTACAGCGCGTCGATGTCGTCCACGCGCACGCTGCACATGAAGGAGCTCTCCTCCGGCACGAGATCGGGGAAGGGGAAGAACTCCAGCTCCACGTCGCCGCGGCGGAGGATGAGCCAGCCGTCACCCCGGTAGGTCGGCACGAACCCGAAGCCGCCGTAGAACGCGACCGTCCTGTCGAAGTCGCGAGACGGGAGGTTCGGCACCGCACGGTCGGACACCCGTCGATCGTAGCCACCGGAAGCGGCCAACCGACCGCCCGCGACAACGACAGGCAGACCTTGACGTCAAGTCGACTTGATGTACGACGCTCCGGACATGACGACGACAACAGGTGCCCGAATCGACGACGTCCGCCGGCTCATGGGAGTGATGACCGGGGACGAGAAGCACGGACCCGCCGCGACGTCGACCCTCGACGTCCTGTGGGTGCTCTACGACCAGGTCATGCGCATCGACCCGGCGAACCCCGACGACCCCGACCGCGACCGCTTCTTCCTCTCCAAGGGCCACGGGCCGATGGCGTACTACGCGACCCTCGCTGCCACGGGGTTCGTCGACGAGTCCTGGCTCGCGGACTGGGGCCGCTTCGACTCACCACTCGGCCACCACCCCGACCGGACGCTGGTACCCGGTGTCGAGATCTCCAGCGGCTCGCTCGGCCACGGACTTCCCCTGGCCGTCGGGGCGGCTCTCGGCCTGCGCGCGGTCGGACGTGATGCACGCGTGTTCGTCCTCGTCGGCGACGCGGAGCTGGACGAGGGAAGCAACCAGGAGGCGATCGAACTGGCCGGCTTCCTCGGACTGTCCAGACTCACGATGGTCGTCGTGGACAACGCGTCCGCGTCGTACCGGGATCGCGGGCACCTGGCGCGCCGGCTCGTGCGCGAAGGGTGGCGGACCGAGACGGTCGACGGTCGGGACCACGGACAGCTCCGGCAGGCGCTGTCGGCGCGGAGCGACCGTCCCTCGGCGGTCGTCGCCGAGGTCGAGGAGAAGTGGTCATGACCGACACCCGCCTCCAGTTCGCCAGAACCGTCAACGACGTCCTCGACGAGCGGCCGGACACGTCGTTGGTCTTCGCCGAGATATCCGGTCAGTTCTTCCCGGGCGCCCAGCGCCGGCATCCGGATCGCGTCGTCAACGTCGGCATCCGCGAGCAACTGCTCGTGAGCGTCGCCGCCGGAATGGCGCTGGTCGGGATGCGGCCGATCGCGCACACGTTCGCCTCGTTCCTCGTCGAGCGCGCCTTCGAGCAGATCAAGCTCGACCTCAGCCATCAGGACGTCGGCGGCGTGCTCGTGTCCACCGGCGGCTCGTACGACATCGCCGCCGGCGGGCGCTCCCACCAGGCACCCGGCGACGTCGCGCTCATCGACACGCTCCCGGACTGGACCGTGCATGTCCCGGGCCACGCCCGCGAAGTCGACGCGGCGCTCCGGCTCGCCGTCGCCGGATCGGGCCGCGACTACGTCCGGATCACGGAAGCCCAGAACGCGCAGGCGTTCCCGGTCACGCCGGGCCGATTCGCTCTCGTGCGATCCGGGACCCGTGCCACCGTGATCGCGGTCGGGCCGATGCTCGATCCCGTACTGGCCGCCACGGCGGACCTCGACGTCACGGTGCTGTACGCCGGCACCGTCCGACCGTTCGACCTCGCCGGAGTGCGCTCCTGCGTCGCCGCCCCCGCTGACCTCGTCCTCGTCGAGCCGTACCTCGTCGGGACGTCGTCGTGGCTGGTGTCCGAAGCGCTACGCGACGTGCCGCACCGGCTGCTCGCGCTGGGCGTCGGACGGCAGGAGCTGCGGAGGTACGGCACGCCGACGGACCATCAGGCGGCCCACGGCCTCGATCCCACTGGGATCCGGCGATCCGTGAGCGCCTTCCTGGGCTGACGGCAGCGGACCTACCGGCGCGCCGACGGCGGGAGCAGTCGCGCCCCGGACCCCTCCGCGCCCAGCTCGTCTCCGGGGTTGTACAGCGCGCATCGCGACAACGACAGGCAGCCGCAGCCGATGCAGGAGTCCAGCCGGTCGCGCACCGCCTCGAGTGCCTGGATGCGCTGGTCCAGCTGCGGGCGCCAGGCCGACGAGATGCGCGCCCACTGCGCGGCGGTCGGTGCGCGGTCCACGGGGATGCCGTCCAGAGCGCGCGCGACGTCGTCGAGTCCGAGTCCCACCCCCTGCGCAGCGCGGATGACGGCGAGGCGGCGCAGGACCGACCGCCGGTACCGGCGCCGGCCCCCGGCCGTCCGCGTGCTGGTGAGCAGACCGAGGGACTCGTAGTACCGGATCGCGGACGCGGCGACTCCGCTGCGCCGCACTACGTCGCCGATGGCGAGGGCATCGTCGGACCTCACCTGGTCACCGTAGTCCGGCGTGGATTCGCCGACCTGGACGCGCACGTGGCTGCCCCGGGCGGGCCGGGGCAGCCACTCTCGGAGGCGATCGTCAGCGGACGGCGAGCTTCACCCACCGCACGGAGCCGTCCGCGAGCTGGACGCCCAGGGTCACCGCCCCGCGCTGCGAGAACCGCAGGGCCGGCAGGAGGAGCGAGCCGTCACGGCCGGTCTTCTGCGTCGCGAGCGGGACCCGCGTCCCGTCGACGACGAGGAACGAGGTGACCGTGGCGTTCTTCGGCAGGCCCGACGTGATCCGCACGGGCACCGCGCGATTGGCCCGGACGGGCACCACCGGCGCCGTGCGGATCGTCCGGGCGGCCGGCCGCGC
>JAFIHP010000292.1 GCA_017849335.1 Actinomycetales bacterium
AACCTGCTGAGCCTGCCGTTCAACGGCGGCCTGCTCTACGTGGAGCCGGTGTTCATCCGCGCTAACACCGAGGGGTACCCGCTGCTGCGCAAGGTGCTCGTGGGCTACGGGGCGAACGTCGCCTTGGAGAACTCCCTCGACGTCGCGTTGACCAAGGTCTTCGCCGCGACGCCGGACACCGCGGTCGACACCGACCCGGGAACGAGCGGCGAGGCGCCGTCCGGGCCTGGTGACGGGACCGACGCGACACCGTCGCCCGCGCCGTCGGGGTCGACGAACCCGGCCGCCGACCTCGCGGCGGCGATCGCCCGGGCGCAGAAGGCGTACGCGGAGGGGCAGCTCGCTCTCACGCAGGGCAACTTCGGCGACTACGGCAAGGCGCAGGAGGAGCTCAAGGCCGCGCTCGACGACGCCGCGCGGGCCCAGGCACAGCTCTCCGGGACGTCCGCTCCGGCGCCGAGCTCGACGCCGGCCCCGGACCCGTCTCCCTCACCCGGGCCGAGTGAGTCCGGCGGCGCGTCGGGGGGTACCGCCGCATAGGCCCGGGCAGGGCGGCATGCTTGCCCCATGACGACCCCTGCCGTGTCCTCCGGCGCAATCGACCGGCCGTACCTTCAGTCCCCGGAGGACGTCGCCGCGGCCCTCGGCACGTCCGTCGACGTGGGTCTGACGAGCGCGGAGGCGGCGTCACGGCTCGCGACGTACGGACCGAACCACATCGAGGGGGAGAAGCCGCCGTCGCCGGTGGCGATCGCGCTGACCCAGCTGCGCGACCCGATGAACCTCATGCTGATCGCCGTCGCGATCGTCAGCTTCCTCATCGCGGAGTGGTCGACCGGCGTGGTCGTCGCCCTGCTGGTCGTGCTCAACGTCGGACTGGGTACGAACCAGGAGCTCAAGGCGCGGGCCAGCGTGGATGCGCTGTCCAAGCTCCAGGTTCCGCAGGCGCGCGTCGTGCGCGACGGCTCGGTGGCGATGATCGATGCGGACGACATCGTCCCCGGTGACGTCGTCCAGGTCGAGGCGGGCGACATCGTGCCGGCGGACGGCCGGATCGTACGGTCGGCGACCTGCGAGACGCAGGAGGCGGCGCTGACGGGGGAGAGCGCGCCGATCGCGAAGGACGCGAACACCCTGCCCGGCCCGGACGTCGCCCTCGGCGACCGGTCGAACATGCTGTTCCAGAACACCTCGGTGACACGCGGGACGGCGACCGTCGTGATCACGGCCACCGGCATGAGCACCCAGATGGGCCAGATCGCCACGATGCTCTCGTCGGTCACGCGCACGAAGTCCCCGCTGCAGCGGGAGCTGGGCAGCCTCACCCGGATCATCGGCGCTATCGCCTGGCTCGCCGTGGCGATCATCGTGGTCGTGGGCCTCGTACGGCACCAGCCGTTGACCGAGGTGCTGCTGCTCGGCGTGGCCATGGCAATCGCGGCGATCCCCACCGGCATGCCGATGTTCGTGTCCGTGCTGCTCTCGCAGGGCGCCAAGGCCCTGGCCGCGTCGAAGGCCATCGTCAAGAACCTGACCGACGTCGAGACGCTGGGTGCGACGAGCGCGATCAACACCGACAAGACCGGCACGCTGACGATGAACGAGATGATGGTCAGCAGCCTGTACTTCGCCGGCAACTGGTTCTCGGTGGAGGGGGAGGGCTACCGCAAGTCCGGCCAGCTGAGATGTGCGGCCGGGCTGGAGACCCCGGACTTCACGCGGCTCGCGCTCGGCCTGGCGCTGTGCAGCGACGCGACCGTGTCGGACGACGGCACCGTCGTCGGGGACCCGACCGAGGCCGCCCTGGTCGTGCTCGCGGCGAAGATCGGGGTGGACGCCGAGGAGACGCGGCGCGCGTACCCCCGGCTGGGTGAGGTGCCGTTCGACTCGGACTACAAGTTCATGGCGACGATCCACCAGGTGCACCTGGAGGGCGAGGACCACCTGGTCCTCCTGGTCAAGGGAGCGCCGGACGTCATCATCGCGCGCTCGGCTACGGTGGGCACGAAAATGGCCGGGACGCCGGTGCCGATCGCCGAAGGCCGTCAGGCCCTGGCCGACGCGAACGAGCGACTGGGCTCCCAGGGGCTGCGGGTGCTGGCATTCGCGGCCCGGCTGCTCGACGAGTCCGACCTGGCCACCGCCCAGTCGGACCCGATGTCGCTCGTGCACGACCTGGCCTTCGTCGGGCTGGTCGGCATCATCGACCCGCTGCGACCTTCGTCCAAGGCCGCCGTCGACATCGCGCACAAGGCCGGCATCGACGTCCGCATGATCACCGGCGACCACGCGGTGACGGCCGAGGCGATCGGCCGGGACCTGCAGCTGGGCCCGGGTGCCATCAGCGGAGCGGAGCTCGCTGCGCTGAGCGACGACGAGCTGAAGGCCAAGATGCCCGAGCTGCACGTGTTCGGTCGCGTCACGCCGGACGACAAGCTCCGGCTCGCGCGGATCATGCAGGAGCAGGGCCTGATCGTCGCCATGACGGGCGACGCGGTCAACGATGCGGCCGCGCTGAAGCAGGCCGACATCGGCGTCGCGATGGGCACCGGCAGCGAGGTGACCAAGCAGGCCGCCCGGATGATCCTCACCGACGACAACTTCGGCACGCTGGTGCACGCGGTCGAGCTCGGCCGTATCACGTACGACAAGGTCGTCTCGTACGTGCGCGTGCAGATGACGCAGTTGATCTCGCTGATCGTGCTGTTCCTCGCGGCGACCGCGTTCAACGTGAACGAGGGCGTCGCGCTGACCCCGACCATGGTGCTGTTCGTCGGCCTGTTCGTGATCGTGTTCCCCGTGCTCGTCGTCGCGGGCGACCCGGGAGCGCCGGACATCATGACGCGCCCTCCGCGCGACCCGAAGGTCCCGATCGCCAACGGTGCGGCCGTATCGCGGTGGATCGTCTACGGCGCGGTGCGCTTCTTCGCGGCGTTCGCGTGCCTGGCCTGGGGTCCCGATGCGGCCTCCACGGACGCGCCGAGCGCGTCGATGACGATGTGCTTCGTGGTGATGGCCCTGGCGTCGGTGGCGGGCGGACTCGTGCTGCGGCGCGACCCGGCGAGCGGGCTCACGGCGCCGGTCATGCGGGCGCTCAAGATCCTGGCGATCCCGGTCGTCATCGTCGTGCTCGGCACCGAGCTCGGCTTCCTGCAGAAGTTCCTCATGACCCAGTCGCTCTCGGTCGGGCAGTGGACGGTCGTGCTGCTCCTCGTGGTGGCGACTGCGGCTGTGCCTGAGATCGACAAGGCGATCCGCCGGGCGCGCGCCCCCCGCGTGTCCGCCGACGTCACGGACGTGCACGACGTGGTGGAGCCGGCGCGGGCCCGCGCCCTGACGGGAGGTGCTCGATGAGCAAGGACGGCAAGGGCAAGGCGAAGTCCGGCAAGTCGGGGAAGTCCGCGAAGGCGCCCAAGGCCGCACGGACGGCGGATCCCGCTGCCCCGCAGGTTCCCGACGAGCCGCTTCCTCGGATGAAGAGCAGGGAGTACGAGGAGCTGATCAAGCCGCTGCACGGCGAGCTCGTCTCGATGCAGGAGTGGGTCAAGGCCACGGGGGCGAAGGTCATGGTGATCTTCGAGGGACGCGACACGGCGGGCAAGGGCGGCACCATCAAGGCGATCACCGAGCGGGTCAGCCCCCGCGTGTTCAAGGTCGTGGCGCTGCCCGCTCCGACGGAGCGCGAGAAGTCGCAGATGTACGTCCAGCGGTACATCGAGCACTTCCCGGCGGCCGGCGAGGTCGTCATCTTCGACCGCAGCTACTACAACCGCGCGGGTGTCGAGCCGGTCATGGGGTTCTGCACGCCGGAGCAGTCGCAGGCGTTCCTGGAGCAGGTGCCCGGGGTGGAGCGGGCGATGGTCGACTCGGGGATCCTGCTGCTGAAGTACTGGCTCGAGGTCAGCATGGACGAGCAGTCGCGACGGTTGCGGGCGCGCGTCAACGACCCGCGCAAGACCTGGAAGCTCTCCGACATGGACCTGAAGTCGTATGCGCGGTGGTACGACTACTCGCGGGCGCGCGACGCGATGCTGGCCGCGTCGCACACCGGCTGGGCGCCGTGGTTCGTCGCCAACTCCGACGACAAGAAGCGGGCGCGACTGAACATCATCACCCACCTGCTCAGCCGGGTGCCGTACACCCCGCAGCCTGCGCGTTCGGTGAAGTTCCCCCGTCGACAGTCGCCCGGCAGCTATGTCGAGCCGGCGCTGGTGGCCGAGGAGATCCCGACGCCCTACTAGGCGAACGTCGGGTCAGGACCACTTCAGCGTGCCGGAGATCTTCACGGTGACCGTGCGCCCGCCGTCAGAGGTCTCCGGGAACGTCTTGGTGCAGTCGAACACGTAGGCCTTCTTCTTGGCGTTCCAGCCGCCGACGATCTGGCTCGCCGTCGGGGGCGCGAGCTTGCTGCTCGTGCCCGCCGGGTAGCACACGGTCCGCGAGTCGTTGATGGGGAGCAGCGAGCCGTCGATCGGGTCGACGTCCTGGCCGGACTGGCATGGGCTGATGCCCTGCCCGGTGTACGTCACCGTGGCGGTGCCGGTGTACCGCGGGTTCGCCGTGACGATGATCCCCTTGG
>JAFIHP010000293.1 GCA_017849335.1 Actinomycetales bacterium
GCGCCTCGGTGAGCGACATGGGCAGGATCGGCCGGGACTCCTCCTCGTAGGCCCAGCCCTCGGACACCGGGGGCGGCGTCAGGCCCCGACGGATGCCGTCGAGGGCGGCCGCGAGGACGACGGCGATGACGATGTACGGGTTCGCCGTCCCGTCGCCGATCCGCAGCTCCAGCCGCGTGCCCTGCCCGCGCTCCGGCGGGATGCGGATCATGGTGGAGCGGTTGTCGAAGCCCCAGTTGGACCGGTACGGCGCGAGGGTGTCGGGACCGAGCCGCTTGAACGCGTTGACGGTCGGGTTGGTGAACGCCGCGATGGCCGGCGCGTGCTCGATGACGCCGGCGATCATCGCCATGGCCGTGTCGGACAGCCCGTCTCCACCGTCGTGCATCTGGTTGACGCCGTCCGCGTCGACGAGCGAGAAGTGCAGGTGGAAGCCGCTGCCGCCCTCGTCGCTCCACGGCTTGCCGAGGAACGTCCCGAGGATGCCGCGGCTCGCGCACACGTCCTTGACCGCGGACTTGAACAAGAACGTGCGGTCGGCCGCGTCCATCGCCTCGCTGTGCCACAGGTTGATCTCGTACTGCGAGGGGCAGAACTCGTGGTTGCCCGCGAACGCCCCGATGTTCAGCTGGTCGAGCATCCGCAGCAGGTGCAGGTAGTGGCCGTCCGGGTCGACCAGCGAGCCCGTCATGTACACGCGCCCCGCCTTGTTCAGGATGCGCTCCCAGCCCTCGTCGGTGCGCTGGGCGAAGTAGAACTCCAGCTCCGGGCCGCAGACCGGCGTCAGGCCGAGCTTGTCGTACTCGTCGAGCACCGAGCGCAGCACGGCACGCGGCGCGACCTCGCTGCGCGAGCCGTCCGGGTTGTCGATGTCGGCGATCGCGTGCGCGCCGCCCGGGACCCACGGGATCGGGCGGATCGTGTCGGTGTCGAGCTTGGACACCATGTCCGGCAGGCCGTCGCCGAAGCTCCCGGAGCCGCCGTCCAGCACGCCGCCCCGTGTCGTGGTCACCCAGGTCCCCTGGCAGAACGCCGGCCCGTGCGCAGCGGCGCGCTCCAACTGGGAGACGAGGAGGTCCTTCGAGCGCGTGACGCCGAGCAGGTCGGTGAAGATCAGCCGCACCACGTCGATGCCCTGGGTCTCCAGGATGCGGCGGGTCTCAGCCAGGTCGTGCTGCATGGGACTCCTTGCGACGGCGAGTTCTACGGAATCGTTCGGAAGCCAACGATCTGGTGGATACTAGGCGCTCGCCGTGCTTTCGGCGACCCCTTCCGCCCACGCGAGCCGAGTCGGAGAGCCGTATGCGAGCGCTGTTCCTGCAGCACGACCACCTGAGTCCGCCGGGGCCCGTCGCCGAGCGCTTCGCCGCTCGGGGATACGCCGTCGATGAGGCCGTCGTCGTCGCGCCGGAGGACTTCCATCAGCCGAACCAGCCGTTCGACTTCCCGGATCCGCGCGGCTACGACGCGCTGGTCGTGATGGGCGCCCCCTGGGGAGCCTGGGACGACGACACCATCGGGACCTGGCTGCTGCCGGAGCTCGAGTGGCTGCGCGAAGCCGACGAGCTCAACGTCCCGGTGTTCGGCATCTGCTTCGGCGGCCAGCTCCTCGCCCGCGCGCACGGCGGGTCCGTCGCCCGGGCACCCCGCCCCCAGATCGGCTGGACGCCCGTGTGGACCCAGGAGCCCGAGCTCGTCGGCCCCGGACCGTGGTTCGAGTGGCACTACGACCGCTGGCAGGTGCCGCCGGACGCCCGGGAGCTGGCGCGGGACGCGCTGGCATCCCAGGCCTTCGTGCTGCGGCGCAACCTGGCCGTGCAGTTCCATCCCGAGCTCACCGCGGCCGGACTGCAGGGCTGGTTCGACAACGGCGGGCGTGACGCGGTCGTCGCGGACGGCCAGGACCCGCAGGTGCTCTACCAGCACACGCTCGCCGAAGGACAGGCCGCGGCGGACCGCGCGCATGCTCTCGTCGACGCGTTCCTCGACCGCGTCGCCACCGCCTGAGGCCGGCTCAGACCTGGCGGACCGGCAGGCGCTTGAAGCCGTGCACGAAGTTCGAGTACACGTAGTCCGGTGAGCCGTTCGGCACGAGGTTCACGTCGCGTGCCAGCAGCTCCTGGAACATGATCTGGATCTCCAGCCGGGCCAGCGCGTTCCCGAGGCACATGTGCGGGCCGCCCCGCCCGAACGACATGTGCTCGTTGGGCTTGCGCGTCACGTCGAAGCGGTCCGGATCCTCGAACACGGCGTCGTCGCGGTTGCCGGAGCCGAACCACACGACGACCTTGTCCCCGGCCTTGATCTCCTGCCCGTTCAGCGCGGCGTCGCGGGTGGCCGTACGGCGGAAGTGGTGCACCGGGCTGGCCATCCGCAGGAACTCCTCGACGGCCCACGGGATGAGCTCGGGCCGCTCGCGCAGCAGGGCGAGCTGGTCGGGGTTCGCCATGAGGTTGTTCATCGTGTGTGTGATGGTGTGCCGGGTCGTCTCGTTGCCGGCGACGACGAGCAGGACGAAGGTGCCGATATAGGCGGGGAAGGTCAGGGGCTCGCCGTCGACCTTCGCATGGACGAGCATGGAAATGAGATCGTCGCCGGGTTCCTTCGCGCGCTGCTCCCAGAGGCCCGCGGCGTAGATCGCCATTTCCGCCACGCATTGGCGCATATA
>JAFIHP010000294.1 GCA_017849335.1 Actinomycetales bacterium
CACTCGTCCGAGACCGCGCGGGCAGCGCCCTGCTCATGCTGCTGTTCGCCGGCATCCTGGTCATGGAGTTCGGCTCCATGCTGCTGCTGGCGACCGAGGGCCCGGCGCCGGGCGCGAACATCACCACGGCGTCGGACGCGCTCTGGTACGTCGTGGAGACGATCTCGACGGTCGGGTACGGCGACCAGTACCCGGTCACGAACGCCGGCCGCATCGTCGGCACGGTCATCATCGTCGTCGGGGTCGGCATCTTCGGCACGCTGACCGGCTACCTGGCCAACCTGTTCCTGACCCCCGCCAAGTCGTCGAAGCCCGAGGACGCGCCGGTCGACGTGCTCGGCGACCGGCTCACCGCACTCAAGGAGCTCAACGCCAAGCAGCAGGCCGCGATCGCCGAGCTCGAGGCTCTGATCGCCGAGGGCCAACCCGGCACCTGACGACTAGCGCGGCGCCGCCGTGGCCTCGTCGTACCGGCGACGGGCCTCCTCGATCGCCGGCATGTGCGACATCGCCCAGTCCGCCAGCG
Source organism: Actinomycetales bacterium (assembly GCA_017849335.1). Taxonomy (GTDB): domain Bacteria; phylum Actinomycetota; class Actinomycetes; order S36-B12; family S36-B12; genus UBA10649. The sequence goes on from JAFIHP010000294.1 coordinate 527, forward strand.
CGTTCAGCGGCTCGATCAGCGTCCGCCCCGCCTCCGTCAGGGCGTACTCCACCCGCGGGGGCACCTGCGCGTGGACCGTCCGCGTGACCAGCCCGTCGCGCTCGAGCGCGCGCAGCGTCTGGGTGAGCATCTTCTGGCTGACCCCGTGGATGCGACGGTCGAGCTCGCTGAAGCGCTTCGGACCGTCTGACAGGCTGACGACCACCAGGACCGTCCACCGGTCGCCGATGCGGTCGAGCACCTGCCGGCTCGGGCAGGCCGAGGCGAAGGGGCCGGGATCGAGCGGCCGGTCACCGACGGCCGGGGCGACGGTCACCTTACTTACCTCCAGGTGGGTACAGCACTTCAAAGTGCCTACTCTCTGCAGGGAAGTATCAGGTTGCGCGCGCAGTTCTGGCAAGTGCAGCCGCAGGGGCTGCCAGAGGAACAGGAGTCCCGCATGTCCATCGTCGTCACCGGCGCCACCGGCCACCTCGGCCACCTGATCGTCGAGTCGCTTCTCGCCCGCGGCGTACCGGCCGACCAGATCGTCGCCGGCGGTCGCTCCCTGGACAAGGCCGCCGACCTGGCCGCCGACGGCGTCCGGGTCGTGACCATCGACTACACCGACCCGGCGACGCTGGACGCCGCGTTCGCCGGCGCCGACGTGCTCGTCCTCGTGTCCGGGAGCGAGATCGGCCAGCGCGCGACCCAGCACCAGAACGCGATCGACGCCGCCGTCCGCGCCGGGGTCGGCCGGATCGTCTACACGTCCATCCCGAAGGCCGACTCGACGCCCATGCTGCTGGCCGCCGAGCACAAGGCGACCGAGGCGGCGATCGTGGCCTCCGGCCTCCCCTACACGTTCGCGCGCAACAGCTGGTACATCGAGAACTACACCCCGCAGATCCCTGGGTACCTCCAGCACGGCGTCGTGGGCGCCGCCGGGGACGGCCGGGTGTCTGTCGCCGCCCGCCGCGACTACGCCGAGGCGGCCGCGGTCGTCGCCTCCACCGACGGCCACGTCGGTGCGGTGTACGAGCTGGGCGGGGAGTCGATCACCCTGGCGGAGCTCGCGGCCCTGGTGTCCACGGCCAGCGGTCAGGACGTGACGTACACCGACGTCCCCGAGGACGTCCTCGCCGGCATCCTGGTGGACGCCGCCGGCCTGCCGGCGCCCGTCGCGGCCGTCTTCGCCGATGTCGACGCGCGGATCAAGGCCGGAGACCTCCACGTGACCTCGGGTGACCTCGAGCGGCTGATCGGGCACGCCCCGACGTCGCCGGCCGAGGCGGTCGACGCAGCGGTGGCGGCACTCGCCTGAGCCTGACGGGGGGCGTGCGGCGACCGGTACGGTTCACCGCACGCCCCGTTAGCTCAGTTGGTAGAGCAGCTGACTTTTAATCATCGGGTCGTAGGTTCGAGACCTACACGGGGCACCACGGCCGGCGCCGGCCGCGCGGTCAGTCGGCGAGGACGGCCTCGATCTGCGACATTGCCGCGAGCATGCCCTCCTCCATGCCCATCCCGACCAGCTGCTCCATGGCCTCCAGCGACGGGAAGGTCGACGTCACGGTCATCGTCGACCCGGCCGGGGACTCGGCGATCGTGACACGCATGACCGTGGTGGGCATGGCTTCGTTGGGCGTCCCGTCGTCGTTCGCGAACTGGTCGCGCAGGACGAGCAGGCTCGGCGGGTCGACCTCGTCGACGTGCCACATCCCCCCGGCGCGGTCGCCGTCGGGACCGGTCATGACGTAGCTCACGCGCCCACCCGGGACCAGGTCGTGGTCGAGGACCGTGGCCGGCCACGTCGGCGGTCCCCACCAGCGCTCCAGCTGGCGCGGGTCGGCCCACAGCTGCCAGGCACGCGCGGCGGGCACGGACAGCTCCGCGGTGATGGCCATCGAGAGCGCCTCGGTGTCCTTGTGCACGCTCGTCACGATCACGTCGGTTCCTCCTGCGTCGTCGGTCCGGCGAGCACGCTGCCCATCCGGTCGAACCTCTCCCGCCACACCTGCTCCAGCTCGTCGAGCAGCCGCTGCGCCGTCCGCACGGTCTCCGGCCGGCCGGACACCCGCTGCTCGCGCCCGCGGCGGTTCTTGGTCACCAGGCCGGCCTCCACGAGGACGGCGACGTGCTTCTGCACGGCGGTGACGCTCATCGGGTACCGGCGGGCCAGCTCCCCGATCGACTGCTCGTGGACCAGGACCCGTCGGACGATGTCGCGTCGGGTGGCGTCGGCCAGCGCGTGGAAGAGCCGGTCGACCTCGGCGGGAGATAGCTGATCTACAACCATTTGGTTGTATTTAACGTCATGGGGGACGCACCCGCAAGAGGAATCGAGGACCTGCTAGAGAGCGACGGCGATGCCGTGCGGCCAGGACGTGGACGACGTCGGCACGGGGGTGCCGTCACGGCGGGCCTGGAACTCGTAGGCGACGTCGATCCACCCGGTCACCCGGTGAGCCGGATCGACCCCCGGGTTGCGGTCCTCCCACCGGCGGATCCACACGAGCAGCTCCGCGCGCTCCTCGTCGTCGAGCACCTGGTCGAACATGTGGTCGACCAGGCGCGCCAGTTCGCGGTCCCGAGGGGATGGACGTGCCACGGCCGCGATCCTTGCACGAGCACCAGTCGGTGTCCACGGGCGGCCCCGACACGCGACACCACCCGGCAGGCGCGCGGTGTGGGAGTCTCGGCCTCTACCGTTGGCGGCGGAACCGGGGGTGAGGAGACGCAGGTGACCACCTCGCATGCGGCGAGCGAGTCCGCCGACGCGCCGGACAGCGCCTGGTTCCGCGAGCTGGCGGAGGCGGCCGGCGACTTCTTCTTCCGGCTGCGACTCTCGCCGACGCGCGCGTTCGAGTTCGTCGGCGGCCAGGTCGAGGAGCTCTTCGGCGTCACGGCGGCCGAGGTCCTCGCCGATGTGGATGCCGTCGAGCGCGCGATCGACCCCGATGACCTGCCCATGGTGAACCGGGTCTTCTCCCGCACCGGGGAGGGTGACGTCGACACCGAGCTGCGCTGGCGGCGCAGTGACGGATCCCACGTGGTCGCGCGGGTGTGGGCCCGCCGACGCGTCCGCGCCGACGGCTCGATGGTCCTCGAGGGCATCGGGCGCGACGTCACCGCGCTCCGCACCGCGCAGGCGGCCGTGGAGTCCGAGCGCCGGCTCTACAAGACCCTCACGGAGACGATGGCCGAGGTCGTGTGCATCATCGACGTCGAGACTTTGGCGGTCGTGTACGTGAGCCCGTCCGTCGAGACGTTGACGGGGTTCACGGTCGAGGAGGTCACCGCGGCTCCGCTGGACAGCCAGTTCGTCCCGAGCGCCGACTGCGACTACGCCACCCGCATCGCGTACGGCGCCGACCGCGTCACGGACGGCACGCGCCCGGCCGACGAGTTCACGATCCTCCAGGTGCCGTACCGGCACCGGGACGGACGGGTGATCTGGCTGGAGGTCGCGAGCCGCTACCACCGCGACGAGGCGAGCGGACGCGTCCAGCTGTGGTCCGTCGCGCGCGACGTGACGGCGCGTGAGCTGGCCCGCCAAGAGCTCGCCGAGTCCGAGCGGCGGTACCGGCTGCTCGCCGAGAACGCGAGCGACGTCGTCCTCCTCCGCGACCGGGACGGGATCATCACCTGGGTCTCGCCCTCCACGCCGACCGCCCTCGGCTGGACCGAGAGCGACATGCTCGGGCACGACACGATCGAGTTCGTCCACCGCGAGGACGTCCCGTCGATCCGTGCCCTGCGGGCCGACGTCAACACCGGTCGCGCCCGGTCGGGGGTCATCCGCGCGCGCCACCGCGACGGCTCGTTCCGCTACATGTCCGTCGTGTCGAGAGCGGTGCGTGGCCACGACGGCGCCCTGACCGGGGCGGTCGTCAGCCTGCGCGACATCGACGACGTCGTCCGCGAGCGCGAACGCGCCGAGCACGACCATGCCGTCCTGCGCGCCCAGGCCGACGCCCGGCTCACTCCGCAGGCCCTGTTCCGCGCCGTCCGCGGCGACGACGGGCGGATCACGGACTTCGCGCTCGTCAACGCGAATCAGGCCGCGATGACCAGCCTGAACATCGATCCCGAGGCAGGTCCGGCCGGCAGGACCCTCCTCTCGGAGGCACCGATGCTCTCCGGGTCACCGCTGTTCGAGGAGCTGCGCCAGGTCGTCGACCATGGTCGCCCCCTCCTGGTCAACGACGTCGCGGTCGAGAGCCGCTGGACCGAGGGCCCCCGACGGCTCGACGTCAGCGCCGCCAAGGTGGACGACGGCTTCACGATCGACTGGATCGACGTGACCCACCGCTACGAGGCGGCGCAGCGGCTCGCGGACTCCGAGCGCCGGTACCGGCTCCTGGCCGAGAGCACGATGGACGTCATCGTCCACTACCGCGACGCGACGGTGGCGTGGGTGTCGCCGGCGCTGACTGAGGCACTCGGGTGGGTCCCCGCGGAGTGGCTGGGCCGGTCGATCGCGGAGTTCTTGCACCCCGACGACCGGGAGGCTCACGATCGGAACGCGCGGACGCTGCTGTCCGGCAAGCCCGTCGTGGCCCGGTACCGGCTGCGATCCCGCGACAGCGCCTACCACTGGGTGGAGACGCGAGCCAAGCCGTTCCGCGACGAGACGGGGGCCCCGGACGGGGTCGTCGCGTCGTTCCGCACGATCGACCTCGAGGTCCGCGCGGAGGAGGAGCTCGAGCGCCGCGCCCGGTACGACGACCTCACCGGCCTTCTCAAGCGCAACGAGGTGCTCCAGCGGCTGTCGATCCCCGATGGACGCCGAGAGCCCGGAGCGCGGCGAGCCGTCGCGTTCGTCGACGTCGACGGCCTGAAGGAGATCAACGACACGCTCGGCCACCGTGCCGGGGATGCGGCCCTTCGCACGCTCGCCGGGCGATTCACCGACGCCGTGCGGGACGGCGACAGCGTGGCCCGGATGGGCGGCGACGAGTTCCTCGTGCTCCTCGAGGGCGTGCACGACGAGACCGAGGCGCTCGAGGTCGCGGAGAAGATCCGGAAGGTCGCCGAGGCGCCAGTGGTCGTCGGCGGACACCTGCTGCGAACCACGGTCAGCATCGGCGTCGCGCTGGCTCGGCCGGGCGAGACGGCCGACGACGTCGTCGCCCGGGCCGACCGGGCCATGTACACCGCCAAGCAGACCGGACGCAATCGCGTCCACAGCCTCGACCGGCCCGCGTCCGACGGCGCGGCGCCGGCGGGGTCCTACGCCTCCGAGTAGACCCGCGAGGGGTCGTAGCCGTAGTGCGCGGTCCGGGCCGCCCGGCGCTGCTGCGCCTCGACCTCGCTCGCTGCGGCGAAGTCGGCGTCCAGCGGAGCGACATCGACGCGCGTCACCGGGTTGCGCTCGAAGATCCACTTCTCCAGCGCCGGACCGGACTCGAACGAGTTGATCAGGCAGTAGCGCGGCTCGTCACCGACGTGCCACACCGAGTGCCACATGCGCTCGGAGTCGACGACGAGCTGCGCTCCGGCCGGCAGTGCGAGCCGGGTCTCGGTGCTCGGGTCGTCGATGTCCTCGCGCAGCACCATGAACGAGCCGGGGTTGTCCGACAGCTGCATGAACGAGCGGATGACCCAGCCCTCGCCGTCGGGGTTGCGCCGGTTGTTGTCGTCGAGATGCGAGTTGTACAGGGCGTCGGCGTACGAGTTCGGCTGCAGCTCGATGACGCGGCAGCGGCCCACGCGGGCGTCGACCTCACGGACGCGTTCGACCAGCGTCGGGGCCTTCGCCACCTGCGACTCGATCCACACGCCGTCCTTGTCCGAACGCGGCGGGTCGAAGTGCCAGAACGCGTTGCACTCGATGTCGCCGTTGGCGCTCGCGAGCGGGGCGAACCGCGTGTCGCCGGACGACTTCCAGTCGATGTACTCCAGGCTCAGCCACTCCGACGGGTCGATGACCGCTCCGTAGGGGTCGAGGACGACGTAGCCGGTCTCCTCGAGGATGGACATGCGGTAATGCGACACGAAGGCTCCTGACGCTCGACGGTGCTCTCATTGTGAGAGCGCCCGCCGGCGCCGACCGCCTTCGAAGGGCCTGGCGTCACGGGACCTTGGTCCTCGTGCCGGTGCCGGTCCTAGTTGCGTCGGCCCGTCACCATGCCGGCGATGATCACCGCGGCCCAGGGCACCATCACCCAGATGGGCCAGTAGTACGGCACGTGGTCCTTGTCCGACGTGAGCCAGGTGACCAGCCAGATGGCGTTGCAGATGACGGCCACGCCGACCCACGAAAGCCACGCGTTCCGCGTGAACGAGCCGTACCCGCCGCTTTGCTGATCGTCGTCGCTCATGCCGGGATGCTAGCGAGAATGGCCGCGGCGAACCGGTCGGCCGCTCCCGGCGCGTGGGCCAAGAACACCGACGGCTCGACGAGCTCGAGCTCCAGCAGCAGCGGGTCGCCGTCCGGGCCAGGGACCAGGTCGACCCGGGCGTACAGCGGCGGTTGCGCCCCCGGAACCTGCGCGACGGCGCGTCGGGCCACCGAGAGCTCGGCCGGGGACGGCTCACGCGCGGTGATGTCCTCCTGGACGAACAGGCCCGCCACGCGCTCCCCCTCGACGTCGCGGACGAGCAGCGGACCCTTGCGGATCGCGTGGGAGAACTCCCCACCGAAGAAGAGCAGCGCCGTCTCCCCGCGGTCGTCGACCGCGTCGAGGTACGGCTGGACCATGACGGTCCGCCCCGCCGCTAGCAACGCCGCCGCATGCGCGGCGGCCGCTCCGTCGACGTCCCGGGCGGCGAAGCGCATGGTGTCGCGGGACCCGGCGGACACCGCAGGCTTGACGACGACGTCGCCGTGCGTCGCCGCGGGTCGCCAGCCGGACGCACTGCCGTCGGGGACGAGGAACTCGGTGGGCACGATCGGCACGCCGGCCCGGTCGAGGTCGCGCAGGTAGGTCTTGTCCGTGCTCCAGCCGACGACGGGCGCCGGGTTGAGCAGGGTCGTCGCGACCGACACGGCACCGGCCCAGGCCAGGAACTCCGCGTGCTGCTCGACGTAGTCCCACGTCTCCCGGATCACCACGAGGTCGAACGACGCCCAGTCGACCGACGGCTCGGTCCAGACCGCGGGAACGGCGTCGATGCCGAGAGCGGAGAGCGCCGGGAGCAGCAGCCGGTCGTCGTCGTCCAGGCCGGGGAACTGCGCGCAGGTAGCCAGGGCGACAGTCGGCATCGCTAGATGTCGGC
>JAFIHP010000295.1 GCA_017849335.1 Actinomycetales bacterium
CTCGCGGAGCGCCACGGGGACGCTGGACTCCGCCACCAGGTTCGTGCCGCGCTCGGGGGCGTCGCCCGTGCGCTGCGACGACAGCAGCAGCACGTCGAACGTCGAGGGTGAGCCGGCGCGGGCCGCGAGGGCGCTGACGACGCTGTCGACCAGCCGGGATGCGGACGGCGTCGACGGTCCGGTGTCCGCGGCGTCGAGGATGCGCTGCGCCTCGCCCAGCCCGGCCGACGCCTCGCCGACGGAGATGCGCTCCTTCGCCTGGAGCAGCCCGGTCGTGACCCGCGACAGCAGGCTCAGTCCCAGGACGCCGACGACGATCCCGGACAGCACGAGCGTCGTCACGGTGACCCGCAGCCACAGCGAGCGGCTCCACAATCGACGCAACGCGCGCGGGACGGCCAGAAGGACGCCCGACACGGTGATGCGGTTCATGTGCGACGTGCGTGCGTCCGGCCTAGGCCGGACCCGCCTTGTAGCCCACGCCGCGCACGGTCAGCACGATCTCGGGGCGCTCCGGATCGCGCTCGACCTTCGCCCGCAGGCGCTGGACGTGCACATTGACCAGCCGCGTGTCGGCGGCGTGCCGGTAGCCCCAGACCTCCTGCAGCAGCACCTCGCGCGTGAACACCTGGCCCGGCTTGCGGGCCAGGCACGTGAGCAGGTCGAACTCCAGCGGCGTCAACGACAGCACCTCGCCGTTGCGGCGCACGGTGTGGCCGGTGACGTCGATCTCCAGGTCGCCGACGATCAGCGTCGAGGCGGGCGCGTCGTCGTTGCGCCGGATCCGCGCCCGGATCCGGGCGACGAGCTCCTTGGGCTTGAACGGCTTGACGATGTAGTCGTCCGCACCGGACTCCAGCCCGACGACGACATCGACCGTGTCGGACTTGGCCGTGAGCATGACGATCGGCGTGCCGGACTCGGCCCGGATCGACCGGCACACGTCGATGCCGTCGCGTCCGGGCAGCATGAGGTCCAGCAGCACCAGGTCGGGCTTGGAGTCGCGGAACGCGCCGAGGGCCTCCGCTCCGTCGCCGCAGAACACCGGGTCGAAGCCCTCGCCGCGCAGAACGATGCCGAGCATCTCCGCGAGCGCCGCGTCGTCGTCGACGACGAGGACGCGACCGCGGGAGGACCCTCCAGGGCTGACCGTCATATGCCTATGGTGACACCTGAGGCAGCCCGACGAGGAGTACCAGGGCTCCTGGGGCGTTCACGAGACCGTGGGCGATCATCGACGCGCCGGTCGATCCGGTCTTGTGCCGGACCCAGCCGAGGAGCAGCCCCGACGGCAGGAGCACGAGGAACCGCGTCGGCTCCAGGTGGAAGGCGGCGAACACGACCGCGGTGACCACGATCGTCCAGACCGGCCCCAGGCCCCGCTTGCGCAGGGCCCCGAAGAACAGCCCCCGGAAGAACAGCTCTTCCACGATGGGCCCGCCGACCATGACGCAGAGCGCGAACAGGGTCAGCTCGAGGCGACCGGTCTGGTCGGCGAGCTCGGTCGCGACCTCGCCGGCAGCGGACTGGAGGTCCGGCACGAACAACGTCGTGACCAGCGCGGCGAGGGCGGCGAGGATCACCGCGGCCCAGCCCGCGAGGACGCCCCAGCCGACGTCGCTCCAGCGCAGGCGCAGCCCGAGGTCGATCCGCGGCCCGTTGCCGCGCAGCCGGGTCACCAGCAGCGGCCAGCCGCCCATCGCCAGCCATGGGAGCGTGAGGCCCAGGAGGATCTGGACGCCGAGGGGCGCGTCGACCCACAGCAGGAGGCCCCCGGCGACGAGGCCGATGACGAAGGTCGCGATGCCGGCCCAGGTGACGTCCCACAGCCCCCAGCGCGGCGATCGCAGCTCCTCGCCGCGCGCGACGGCCTCGGTGACGGTGACCGGACAGCCCGGGTAGTCCGCCGGCGGGTGGGTCGCGCTCACCCGCCCACCTTCCCACGACCGATCGATCAAGATGGGGCGGTGACCGCCGTGAGCCGCTGGCCGACGACCCGTACCGTCGCGACTGCGGTCTCCGGGATCGGCGCGACGGTCGTCGTGCTGGCCGTCGTCGGTATCGCCGCACGCGGTCCGCGCCCGTCCCGGCTCGTCGACGGTGCCCTGCGCGCGTGGGCGCGATGCTGGCTGCGACCAGCGGGAGCGCGGCTGGAGGTCGCGGGCCGGGAGAACCTGGACGCCCGGGTCGCCTACCTCGTCGTGTCGAACCACCAGTCGAACCTCGACCCGATAGCGCACCTCGCGGCGCTGCCGATCCCGTTGCGGTTCCTGGCGATGCGGGGGGTGTTCGCGCTGCCGGCCGTCGGTGCGGCGCTGCGTCGGCTCGGCATGATCGAGGTCGACCGCTCGGACCCCGACGGCCGGGCGATCGCGGACGGCACGGCCCGAGCCCTGGCGGCCGGCGCCAGCGTGCTCGTCTACCCCGAGGGCGGCACCTCCGGCGACGGCACCGTCGGCCCGTTCCGCAGCGGGGCGTTCCGGCTCGCGATCGCGAACCGGGTGCCGATCGTCCCGGTCGCGACCTACGGCACCCGGGACGTGTGGCCGACGGACCGCAATGTCATCAGCGCCGGGGTCGTCCGCATCGTCGTGGGCGCGCCGATCGCGACGTCCGGGATGACCGACGCGGACGTCATCGGGCTGCGCGACCGGGTCCGAGCGTGGGTCGCCGCGCAGGACTCGCTGCGCGACTGAGCTGCCGCGCAAGCCGGGGACAAACGACGCGACACGCCTGATGTCTCGGGCGTGTCGCGTCGTTTGTCCCGCGAAGCGGGAGAAAGGGTGGGCGGGTCAGTAGCGGTAGTGGTCCGCCTTGAAGGGGCCGGCCACGTCGACGCCGAGGTACTCCGCCTGCGGCTTCGTCAGCTCGGTGAGCTCGACGCCCAGCGCGTCCAGGTGCAGCCGGGCGACCTTCTCGTCGAGGTGCTTGGGCAGCGTGTAGACGCCCAGCGGGTACTCGTCGAGCTTGGTGAACAGCTCGATCTGCGCCAGGACCTGGTTGGTGAACGAGTTCGACATGACGAACGAGGGGTGCCCCGTCGCGTTGCCGAGGTTCAGCAGCCGGCCCTCGGGGAGCACGATGATCGTGTGGCCGTCGGCGAACGTCCACTCGTCGACCTGGGGCTTGATCGTCTTGCGGACGACGCCCGGAAGCGCGGCGAGGCCGGCCATGTCGATCTCGTTGTCGAAGTGCCCGATGTTGCCGACGATCGCCTGGTGCTTCATCGCGGCCATGTGCGCCGCCGTGACGACGTCGAAGCAGCCGGTCGCCGTGATGACGATGTCCGCCTGGCCGACCACGTCGTCGAGCCGCGCGACCTGGTACCCGTCCATCGCCGCCTGCAGCGCGCAGATCGGGTCGATCTCGGTCACGATCACGCGAGCGCCCTGGCCGCGCAGCGACTCCGCGCAGCCCTTGCCGACGTCGCCGTACCCGCAGACGACGGCGACCTTGCCGCCGATCAGCACGTCGGTCGCGCGGTTGATGCCGTCGATGAGCGAGTGCCGGCAGCCGTACTTGTTGTCGAACTTGCTCTTGGTGACCGAGTCGTTGACGTTGATCGCCGGGAAGAGCAGCGTGCCGGCGCGCATCATCTCGTAGAGCCGGTGGACGCCGGTCGTCGTCTCCTCGGTGACGCCCTTGATGCCGGCCGAGATGCGGGTCCAGCGCTGCGGATCCTCCGTCAGCGAGCGACGAAGCGTCTCGAGCACGACGGCGTACTCCTCCGACGTGGTCTCGTCCGGCAGCGGTACGACACCGGCCGCCTCGAACTCACGACCCTTGTGCACGAGCAGCGTGGCGTCGCCACCGTCGTCGAGGATCATGTTCGGGCCCTCGCCGTCCGGCCACAGCAGCACCTGCTCGGTGCACCACCAGTACTCCGGCAGGGTCTCGCCCTTCCAGGCGTAGACCGGGACGCCCTGCGGGTCGTCGACCGTTCCGGTCGGGCCGACGACGACGGCCGCTGCCGCGTGGTCCTGGGTCGAGAAGATGTTGCACGAGACCCAGCGCACCTGCGCGCCGAGCGCGACGGGGGTCTCGATCAGCACGGCGGTCTGGACCGTCATGTGCAGCGAACCGGTGATGCGGGCGCCGGCCAGCGGCTTCGACGCGCCGTACTCGGCACGCATCGCCATCAGGCCGGGCATCTCGTGCTCGGCGAGCCGGATCTCGTCACGGCCGAACGCGGCGAGCGAGAGATCGGCGACCTTGAAGTCAGGGGTGCCGTCAGGCTTGGACACGGACATGCGGAACTCCTCGGAAACGGTCGGCGGCGCGAACGGCACGAGGCTTCGATGGTTCGCCATGATGGTTCGACGGCAGCCAGGGCTCCGGGCCATCGAGACCGGCCCATTGTGCCAGACGCGCGCCCCTCAGGGCGACGAGCGGTAGAGGTCCGGCTCCAGGAAGATGTAGCGCGCGGTCGGCACCGCCGTGCGGACCGCGAGCTCCGCGTCGTCGATGTCCTGGGCGATGTCGCGCGCCGTGTCGATATGAGCCACGGCGATCTTCGCCGCGACGAGCAGCTCGTCCGGGCCGACGTGCAGCGTGCGCAGGTGGATGACCCGCTCGACGCCGTCGGATCCCTCCAGAGCCGCGCGGATCGCGGCGACCTCCTCGGGCAGGGCGCTCTCCCCGACCAGCATGTCGGTCATCTCGATCGCGAGGAAGATCGCGATGACCACCAGCAGCGTGCCGACGGCGGCAGCACCGACGGCGTCCCAGCGCCCGTCGCCGGTGAGCACCGACATGCCGACGCCGAACAGGGCGAAGCACAGGCCGGTGAGCGCGCCCGCGTCCTCGAGCAGGATGACGGGAAGCTCGGGCTGGCGGGCGTCGCGCACGAACCGCAGAAGGGACCGCTTGCCCCGCGAGTGGTTCGCCTCCTTCAACGCCGTGCGGAAGGAGAAGCCCTCGAGCGCGATCGCGACGAACAGGACCAGGACGGCGATCCACCAGTCCGACAAGGGCTCCGGGTGCTGCCACTTGTGCCAGCCCTCGTAGAGCGAGAACAGGCCGCCGACCAGGAACAGGACGATCGCGACGACGAACCCGTAGACGTACCGCCGACGGCCGTAGCCGAAGTTGTGCTCGTCGTCGGCGCTCTTCTTCGCCCGCTTGTTGCCGATCAGGAGCAGGACCTGGTTGCCGGAGTCGGCGACGGAGTGGATCGCCTCGGACAGCATCGACGACGAGCCCGTGAACGCGAACGCCACGAACTTCGCGACCGCGATCCCCAGGTTCGCCAGAAGGGCGGCGATGACCGCCCGGATCCCGCCTTCGGTGCTCACGTGCGCCCCTACCGCTCGGTGGACTGGATGACGGCGACCAGCCCGTCGGCCTCGACGAAGCTGTCGGGATCGGTCGCCGAGATGACCGCCGCGGTCCCGCGTCGAAGCGACACCTCGCCGAACTCGGACTCGACGCGGGCACTGCCCTCGATCAGGAGGACGATGCGGTACGCGCCCTCGGGGATCCGCTCCCGGCCGCTGCGCAGCACGCGGACCACGAACGGCGCGTCGACCGGCCAGATCAGGTCGCCGTGCCGGGTCGGGAGCACCTGCGGCTGCGCGTCGAAGTCCAGTGCCGCGATCGCCTGGTCGACGAAGACCGGCTTCCCGGTCAGGCCGAGCCGGATCACGTTGTCCGACGAGGTCATGACCTCCAGGCCGGTGCCACGGATATAGCTGTGCGGCAGCCCCGCCGGGACGTAGGTCGCCTCTCCCGCCGTCAGTCGCACGCACGCGAGCAGGACCGTGACGAGGGCCCCGGGGTCCTGGGCGTAGTGGGCAGCGACCGTGGCATAGGCGTCGATGTCGAGGGCGGGCAGTCCGGCTGCGCGCGCCGCCGTCGGGAGCTCGGCGATGGCGTCCGGGGTCGAGGCCTCGCGCAACGCGCGGATCGCCGCTGCCCGGTCCCCCGCCTGCACCGCGGCCCGCGCCGCCTCGCACCGGGGAAGGCC
>JAFIHP010000296.1 GCA_017849335.1 Actinomycetales bacterium
GGCCGTGGCCTCGCCAGGGATGACGTTGTGCTTGTAGCCGGCCGTCAGCATCGTGGGGTTGGCCGTGTTCTGCATGGTGGCACCGACGGGGTAGCCCAGCGTGCCGAGACGAGCAACGACGGACTGGATGTCGCCGCTGGTGAGATCGACGCCGTACGCCTGGCTGAGCTCGTCGAGGAACTTGTCGACGGTCTTCGTCCGGCGCAGGGGCCACTCGTGGCGGCCGACCTTGGTCACGGCCTCGGCCAGTGCCGTCACCGCGTTGTCGTCGTTGATCATCGAGCCGTGCCCCGCCTGGCCGCGCGCACGCAGGAGCAGCCAGCGGATGCCCTTCTCAGCGGTCTGGATCGGGTAGAGCCGGAGGTCGTCGCGGACGGTGACGGAGAAGCCGCCCACCTCGCCGACGGCCTCGGTGACTCCGGTGAACATGTCCGGGCGGTGGTCGGCGAGCCAGCGCGAGCCGTGCAGGCTGCCGGCCTCCTCGTCCGGGAGGAACAGGACGACGACGTCGCGACGGGGGCGGATGCCGTTGCGCGCCCACGAGCGCGTGACGGCCAGGATCATCGCGTCCATGTCCTTCATGTCCACGGCGCCACGGCCCCAGACGAAACCGTCGTCCTCCTGCGCCTCGAAGGGCGGGCGGCTCCAGTCGTCGGCCATCGCGGGAACGACGTCGATGTGACCGTGCAGCAGGAGAGCCCCCGCGTCAGGGTCCGTCCCGGGGATGCGGAGGTAGACGCCGCGCCGGGAGTCGCTCGTCGTCGAGTAGACCTCCGGGTCGTACCCGACCTCGCGCAGCCGCTCGGCGCAGTAGTCGGCGATCTCCGCCTCCCCGACCGTCTCGGGTGCGTCACCCCAGTTGCTGGAGTCGATCCGGATGAGCTCCTGGGTCAGCGACGTCACCTCCGCCTCGGCGTCCGGCAGGGGCTCCCAGGTCGTCGGCAGGGCGGCGTCAGTCATGCCGCCATCCTGCCGCGCGAGGGCCCGGCGGTCACGTCGCACCCAGGTCGGAGCCGGGTCCAGCGCCCGGCAGGCCATGGGTATGCTTGTCCGGCACTCGTCCGGGTGGCGGAATAGGCAGACGCGCTAGCTTGAGGTGCTAGTGCCCTCAGGGGCATGGGGGTTCAAGTCCCCCCTCGGACACCAGCACGGCACGGCTCCTGACCACGTTCCTCGGTCAGGAGCCGTTCGCGTCTGCGGCTCGTGCGGCTTCGGCCGATCCACCGGGTGTCGCCGGGCCGTCAGCGCCGCTCCCACCACCCGGCCATCTCGAGTGCGAGCGTCCGGCCCTGTTCGAAGCCCGCTCGCGCCGCCGGCGGACGGCGTGACACGTCCATCATGTCGCCGCCGAACGCGGTGAGCGAGGCGTCGTCGGGGTAGACCGTGACGACCGCACTCCCGCCGGCCCGAAGCACCTCGACCTGGGTCGCGAGATGGGTCCCCCACGCGGCCGGTGTACGGGAACGACCGCCGAACGGCGAGAGCACCAGCACCTGCGCGTACCCGGCGGCGAGGTCCGCGTTGTCGGCGTTGGTGCGGTAACCCCCATCCAGATATCGGGCGGTCCCGAGCCGGTACGGCAGACCACTTGAGGTGCTCGCCGCGACGGCATCCACGAGATCGACCCCGCCGTGCCGGTCGAGGAGGACGGGGTCGCCCGTTCTCGCGTCGACGGCGGTGAGGACCACGGGCGTGCTCGGCCATGCGTGGCTCGGCAGGCGCGAGGCGACGATCCCCCGCCACCGAGCCGACCATTCCTCGCCCGCGGCGGCGTCGAGCTCGAGCGCGGCGGCTCCGAGCGCTCTCCGCATCTCGGCCAGGTTCGGCGCCGCATCGATGATGCGCTGGGTCCGTTCCATGTGGTCGATGGCGGGACTGGCCGACGCCCTGGCTGGGGCAGTGCGACCGGCAGTGTTCGTCACGGCCGCCGACAGTGTCGCTTCGAGGAGCGGGCGCAGTTCGACGGCCGTCATCTGGGCGGCCGCCGTGGCTCCGGCGGACGTGCCGATCACCAGGTCGACGTCGGTCGCATCGAGCCCGCCGTCCTGCAGGCCGGCGAGCACGCCGATCAGCCAGGCGATGCCGAGCGACCCGCCGCCGCCGAGGACGAGCGCACGAGGAGAGGGAGGAACGGGGAGGGGAATCGTGTTCATGGGAGTCGCCTTTCACGGGCCGACGACGAGCGCTCCCGGCGGCGACTACCTCAGTCGCTCGATCGCTGACCACACCGGAGCGCCCGTCTTGGACACTGGGGACATCGGGCTCACCTCCTGTCGTCGGTCGAGGATCGACGCGGACGCTAGCACCGTCCGCGTCGTCGCATCGCTGGACGCCACCCCGTCGCGGGTCGACCATTGCCCGACACGCGAGCGAGGAGGTGACGCCACGGCCACCATCGACGACGTCCGCGCGATCGTCGCGGACCTGCCGCGCAGCTACGAGGCCCACGTCCGGGGTCGGGTCAAGTTCCGCGTCGGCCGGATCGTCTACCTCGCGTTCTCGGCCGACGAGACCCAGCTGGGGTTCGCGTTCCCGAAGGAGGAGCGCGAGGCCATGCTGGCCGCGTATCCGACGACGTTCGTCCGCCCCATCCCGTCGGACCTGCGCTACAACTGGCTCGAGCTCCGACTCGACGCGATCGACCGCGACGAGCTGGAGGAGCTCGTGCTCGACGCGTGGCGGATGGTCGTCCCGAGGTCCGTTGCCACCGAGCACCTCGGCCCCTGAGCCCCGCACGCTGCGCCGCTGAAGGAGACCCGCATGAAGCTGACGCACCTCGGCGGGCCGACCGTCCTCATCGAGACGGAGGGCTGGCGGATCCTCACGGACCCGACCTTCGACCCGGCGGGCGGACGTTACGGGTTCGGCTGGGGCACGGGCTCGACCAAGACCACCGGGCCCGCGATCAGCGCCACCGAGGTCGGCGAGATCGACGCGGTCCTGCTCAGCCACGACCAGCACGCCGACAACCTCGACGACTCCGCACGCGAGTGGCTCGGCCAGGCGTCGCGGATCATCACCACGACGACCGCTGCCCGGCGACTCCCCCATCCGCTCGCGACCGGACTGCGTCCGGGTCAGGCGACTCTGCTCGAGGCTCCCGACCGGCCCGTCGTTCGGATCCTCGCCACCCCCTGCCGGCACGGTCCGCCGCTGAGCCGCCCCATCACCGGACCGGTGGTCGGCTTCGCCCTCACCGTCGGTTCCGCCGAGCAGACGAGCCTGTGGGTCACCGGCGACACCGTGCTCACCGGAGCGGTCCGGGACACGGCCCGGGCACTTCGGCCGGACGTGCTCGTCATGCACCTGGGCGGCGTCCGGTTCCCCATCACCGGTCCGCTGCGCTACACCATGAACGCCGACGACGCGGTCGAGCTCGTCCACCTCGCCCAGCCGCGGGTCGCCGTCCCCGTCCACGCCGAGGGCTGGACGCACGTCGCCGAGCCGCTCGCCGACCTGCGACGCACCCTCGACCACGCACCCGACGACGTGCGGGAGTTGGTCCGTTGGCTACGACCCGGCGAGCCGGCGACGGTCTGAGCCGCTCAGCGTTCCCGCACCCCGGACAGGTCCGAAGGTTCGTTCGCCTCGTCGATGACCACGCGACGAGGGTGCCCGGACGTGCCGGTCACGCGGTAGGTCCGCACGCGCGGCGCGGTCGTGGCGTCGACGCCCGCCTCCCCCGCGGGGCTGGACACGTCGACGGAGGAGGGTGCCGCGTCCGCGACGGGCGGCTCACGGAGCGCGTCCCGCACGATCCGCCGAGGGTCGTACTGCCGCGGATCCAGCGCAATCCACTGCTCGCGGTCGAGCGGGACACCCATGTCGCTCTCAGCGCGCGTACGCGCGACGTCGACCAGCGACCGCATCGACCGGATGAGGTCCGTGAGCTGCCGTGTGTAGACCGGCAACCGCTTCGGGCCGATCACGACCGCTGCGACGACCGCGACGACGAACAGCTTCTCGAAGGTCAGTCCAAGCATGGCGCGGTCTCCTTAAGTGCGATCGACAGCGATTCGCGCGGCACCGAACCGCCGGTCCGACGCTGGGCGCGCCGGTCATGGGCGCGAGTGATCAGCAGCGCCGCGCCGTAGAGGACCGCCATCGGCGCCGCGACGAACACCATCGACAGCACATCGGCCGAGGGTGTGACCATCGCGCTGAACAGCACGATGGCGACGACGACGAGCCGCCAGCTGCGGGCGAGAGTCGCCGCCGACAGCACGCCCAAGGCGTTCAGCAGCACCAGGAAGACCGGCAGCACGAACGCGATCCCGGTGGCCAGGACGAACCGCATGACGAAGTCGACGTAGTAGGTCGCGGTCAGGATCGTGCTGTCCTCGGCCGGGGCGAACCCGGTGAGCACCTCGACCATGTGCGGGAAGAGCTGGAACCCCATGAGGCAACCGGCGGCGAAGAGGACGAGCCCGGCGGAGAAGAAGCCGTAGGTGTACCGCTTCTCCCGGCTCGTGAGGCCGGGCGAGACGAACGCCGTCAGCTGGTACAGCCACGCCGGGCTCGACAGCACGATCGCCGCGAACATCGCGATCTTGAGCTTGAGATCGAACGCGCCCGTCACGCTGTCGTAGTTGAGGCTTGCCGTACGGGTCAGAGCGATTTCCTCGATCGGCGCCCGGAGGACCGTCAGGATCGGGTCCGAGAGGACGAACCCGGCGACGAGACCGATGAGCAGCGCCGCCGCCGCGCGGACGGCCCGCGTCCGGGCCTCGCCGAGGTGCGCCGCGACGGACATCGTCCCCCGCGCGGCGGCGAGCGTGCTCATGTCGCCGCAGACCCGGTGCCCGCATGGTCACCGGGAACCGTTCCGGCGCCGTCCTGCACCTCGTCCTTGAGGATGCGCATCGACTGGCCCACGCTGCGCGCAAGCGCGGGCAGCTTCGCCGCCCCGAAGACGAGCAGGACGATCGCCAGGATGATCAGGGCGTGCCAGCCCGTGAGGTTCTTCAGCATGTCAGTGCCTTCCGTTGGTGTGGGTAGGTGATGCAGGTCGCGGTCAGCTGGAGCGCTGCTGGCCGCCGCTCGGCGGCTGACCGCCGCCCCCGGACAACGACGGGGTCGTCGACGTGTCGACCCCGACGGCCAGCGAGCCGATGTACCCCGAGTCGGCGTCACCCGTGAACGTCCCCAGCTCGAGCGACCAGTCGCCCTCGCCGAAGACCATGTCGTCGGCAGGACTCGTCCCGACGCCCGCGAGGTTCTTCGCCGAGCCGGAGTACTGGTCCAGCGCGTAGACCCCGGCCAGCATGTCTGCCGTGAACGCGACCTGCGACGTCGCGATCGCGTTCGACACGTCGGTGACGGACGCCAGATCGGGGTACACCTCGAAGTGGATATGCGTCCAGCGGCCCGCGTAGCAGCCGGGGACGATCGTCTGGAAGGTGACCTGCCCATTCGCGTCTGCGACCTGCACGCCACGCAGGAAGGTCTCATCCTCGACGCCTTGGGTGTACATCGAGTACCGGCCCTGGGCGTCGCAGTGCCACACGTACACCGCGGCCCCCTCGAACGGCACGTTGCCGCCCGCCATGTCGGTCAGCGTGAACGAGAAGGTCAGTGGCACGCCGTCGACGGTCGTCCCGCCGTCCAGGCTCGACGTGATGTCGCTCCGCACGATCCCCGACTCCTCGAGGATGTTGACGCCGTTGCTGCCGTCCGCCGGGTACGGGCCGTTGGTCTCCTCCGGGATCTCCCCGGACGCGGTCGTCGTGCCGCCCGTGCCGGTGTCGGCCGACGACGCCGTCGCCTCCGCCGCCGAGCTGGGCGTGCAGGCGGCGAGCGCGACCGCGCCGACACCCAGGCCCACCAGGCTCAGGACGCGCCGGCGACTGATGAGCGTCGTCACGTCGAAGGCGGCCCCCTGGTCCACGAGATCCTCCGTGGGTCGGGCCAGCGGCCTGCCCTCGTACATCCCTTCGGTCACCGTGCGCTCTCGTTCCGTCTTGCCACGCATCGTCCTCACCTGTCTCTCCTGCTGCGGGCCGTCGATCGGCCAGGACCTACGGTGGACGAGCGCGCTGGACCGACCCTGGAAGGTTCCTGGTCCTTTGCTGGGAATCGCGGCCTGTTGCCGGTGCGCGCGGGGGTGGACACAATGGCCGGGCGTGACGTCGACGGGAGGTACGGATGGCAGTGACCCGCGGGTTCACGCGCCGGCGTGAGCGGGACGACCGCCTTCCGCCCGGCCAGTACGACGTCGGTGCCGACTGGCCCGTCCTCACCGCCGAGGTGACTCCGAACGTCGACCCGCAGCGCTGGACCATCTCCGTCGATGGCCTCGTCGCACGCCCGACCACGTGGACGTGGGACCAGGCGCATGCGCTCCCCCAGTCCGAGTACCACGGCGACATCCACTGCGTGACGACCTGGTCGAAGCTCGGCACGTGGTTCGGCGGCGTCAGCGTCGACGTGCTCCTCGACGCCGCCGGACTGCTCGTCGACAGTGGCTTCGTCATGGCGACGTCCACCACCGGCTACACGACGAACCTGCCGCTCGACGACGTGCGCGGCGGGAAGGCGTGGATCGCCTGGAGCCACGAGGGCACGCCCCTCACGCCCGACCACGGCGGGCCGGCCCGACTGCTGGTCCCGCACCTGTACTTCTGGAAGAGCGCGAAGTGGGTCATCCGCCTCACCGTGATGGACCACGACGAGCAGGGGTTCTGGGAGCGGAACGGCTACCACGACCGAGGCGACCCCTGGCTCGAGCAGCGGTACCAAGGTGACTGACACCGCCCACCTCGGCGCGTCCTCGGCACCGACTGGTGGCTGGCGTCGCGCGGTGGTCCGCAGCGTCGGTCGCGACGGTCCGCGATTCGCCGTCCTGCGCCTGGAGGTCGACGACCGCATCGCGCACCTTCCCGGCCAGCACTACGTCGTCCGACTTCGCGCGGAGGACGGCTACACCGCGTCGCGCTCGTACTCGATCGCGTCCGCACCCGGCGACGACCTGGTCGAGATCTGCGTCAAGCAGCTCGCCAACGGCGAGGTCTCCGAGTTCCTCGCAGACGTCGTGCAGCCCGGGGACGAGCTGGAGGTCCGCGGTCCGCTCGGCGGCTGGTTCGTGTGGGACGGCGAGAGTCCCGCGCTCGCCGTCGGCGGTGGCAGCGGCGTCGTCCCGCTCGTCGCGATGCTTCGCTACGCGCGCGAGACCGGCCACCGTGATCGGATCTGCCTCGTCGCGGCCGCCGCGACCCACGACGATCTCCCGTACGTCGACGAGATCCTCGGCGGCTGCAACGTCGTCGCGCTGTCGCGCGCGACCGCACCGGGCGGCCGCCCCGCGGGCCGCCTGTCGGCCGACGACCTGCGACCCCTGCTGCGCCCCGACCAGGTCGTGTACGTGTGCGGGTCGGCGGGCTTCGCGGAGGCGACCACGCGCCTCCTGGTCGACCTCGGGGTCGCCCCCACCGCGATCCGCGTCGAGCGGTTCGGCCCGAGCGCCTAGCACGTCACCGATCACCGACAGCACCGAAGGAGCACCGATGGACGCCCTGCACCAGCAGATCCACGACCTGGTCGAGACCGAGCAGCGCCTACGCGCCGGGGAGATGGACGACGAGGCCCGCGCGGAGATCGAGCGCATCGAGCTCCAGCTCGACCAGATCTGGGACCTCCTGCGCCAGCGGAACGCCCGCAAGGAGTTCGGGCAGGATCCCGACGCCGCGCACGCCCGACCGATCTCCGAGGTCGAGTCGTACCTGCAGTAGTCGAACCCGACGTGAGCGCATCGGACACAGCCGGCCGCGGCGTCGGCGGACGCCATCGCGCACGTCCGTCCAGGCGTCGACCTCCCGGCCGAGATCTCCCGCAAGGAGGCCGCCGGGCAGAGCTGGTCGGTCGGCGCGAGCGACCTCTACGCTGACGCGCTGCCCACGCTTGCTGCCCTGCGCGACCTCGGCTACCGGCTCGCCGTCATGGCCAACCAGCCGGCGCACATCGCGTCATTCCTCGAGACCCTCCCGGTCGACCGGGTGGCCACGTCTGCCGCGTGGGGGGTCGCGAAGCCCGATCCGGCGTTCTTCGAGAGGGTCGCCGCCGAGCTCGAGGCGGTCCCGAGCCGTATCGCCTACGTCGGCGACCGCGTCGACAACGACGTGCTCCCGGCCAAGCGCGCCGGGATGCTCGCCGTGCACATCCGACGGGGTCCGTGGGGCGTGATCCAGTCCGCGTGGCCCGAGGCCGCAGCGGCCGACCTGCGCGTCGACTCTCTGGCCGAGCTCGTGTCCGCGCTGGAACCGGGGACGCCGACGGCTAACGTGCGCGCGTGACTCCGGACGACCACCGCGCGACAGCGGTCTCGACGTACAACGCCTGCTGGGCCCTTCTGGCCGCCATCCGCACGTCGGAGCAGGACCGCGAGCTTCTTACCTGCGCGTTCACCTCGCGATACCACTGGGCGCAGGTCGGCGGTCCGAGCGAGTGCGCCGTCGCCGACTGGATGGTCAGCCGGTGCGCTGCCGCGACGGGAGACGCGCCCCTCGCTCTCGCGTTCGCCCGAGCCAGCCGCACGCATGACGAGAGCGGGTTCGAGCCGTGGCTGCGGGCGAGCCTGATCGAAGGGCTCGCGCGCGCCCACGACTGCGCCGGCGCCGTCGAGGACCGCGACCGCCTGGTGGCGGAAGCCCTCGCCGTTCTGGAGCACGAGCCCGATCCGGAGAACGCCCAGGTGATCCGCGACCAGCTCGCCGACCTCGTCGGCAGCTGAGACCGCTACTCGCAGGGCGCGCCTGAGCCCTACGGGGTCACGGTGCCCGTGGCGCGTGGCGTGCCCTGGTGGAAGAGCAGCCGCCACTGCGCGTCGTCGCCGCGGACCCACACGGAGCTGCGCAGCGACCCCGGCTCGCCGACCAGCGTGTACGTCACCAGGACGGCGTCAGCCCCCAGGCGACGTGTCGACAGGTCCGCCACGTGGCGGGCGCCGCCAGGATCGGCTTCCAGCGCGTCGATGATCTCGACGCGACCCAGCACCCGGCCGGAGGACCCGAACTCGACGAACTCCGACGCGAGCAGCGCATCGACCCCGGCCCGGTCGCCCCGGACGTGCGGATCCAGCAGAGCGAGCTCACCGGCCGACGCCGCGCCGGCGGACGGGTCGTCGGACCGGTCGAGCGCCTCCTCCACCTCCGCCCGCACCGCACCACGCAGGCCAACGGCGTCGTGCGTCCAGAAGGTCTCGGGGTACACCAAGCGACCGCGCATCCACGGCCGGAATCCGGCGAGGGTCACCACCTGGAAGGCCGGGCCCGGGATCCGGCGGGACGGCGCACTGACCCCGACGTCGCTCGCGGGCCGCCATCCCAGCCGCCCGTAGTACCCGGGATCGCCTTCCAGGAACACCGCCGGGGCACCGAGCAGCTCGGCGGCGCCGACCGCATGCGCGACCAGGGCGGAGCCCACGCCGCGACGCTGCCGCTCCGGATGCACGGACAGCGGACTGAGCACCAGGGCTTCGACCATGCGTTCGTCGGCGTCGATCCATCCACGGGTCAGCCGGACGTGGCCCACGACGACGCCGTCGGCCACCGCGACGAACCCGTGGCTGTCCGACCGCCGAGCGAGATCCGCCTCGAGGCCGACGACCGCCGGCTCGTCGGCGAACGCGACGCCGATCAGGGCGGCGACCGCATCGGCATCCGCGTCGTTCTGGTCGCGAATGGTGACGGCCATGTCTTCTCTCACGCGGGGAGCCTACGGAGCGAGCCGCACGTGGACGACCTCAGCGACCGCGTCGAAACCGAGCGCGGAATAGACGCTGTTGCTGTCGGCGTTCTCGGCGTCCGCGAACAGCATGACCGTGGCGCAGGTCTGCCGAAGTCGCCGCGCCACCGCGTACGTCGCCGCGGCCCCGAATCCCCGCCGCCGGTGCGCGCGCGTCGTGTAGACCGGCCCGATGCGCCCCACGCGTCCGGACGGCGTGTCGACGGTCGGCGCGTGCCCCGCCATCGCCACCGGTATGTCGCCGACCTCCCACACCAGCAGGCGGTCGTCGGCCAGCATCAGCTCCACGCTCGGCCGCGCGTCATGCGAGGGCAGACCCGCCTCGTCGGCGAACGCGATCATCCATGCGGTCAATGCCTCCGCGTCCTCGGCACGCGCGGGCCGAGCCCGCCCCGGGCACGGATGCCTCGGCGGCACCGGCGACCCGAGCACGCGCGCGACATCCGTCGACGCGACCGTGTACGACGGGTCGCCCAGCGCGGCGACGACCGCGCGGACGACGTCCGCCGGCCCGGCGAGCTCGTCGAGCTGCGGCTCGTGCTCGAGGAGCGCCCGTCCCACCGCCGCCGCCACGGGGACCGGCATCGGCGACAGCGAGACCGGCCAGGGGGCGGTCCGCATCGCGCAGCCGACGACGTCGTCCTCCTCGCGCGCGACCAGCCACGTCTCACGGTCGTAGCGGCGACCGGCGACCACGGACGTCGCGACCGAGCCCATCACGTTCGTCAATACCGGCTCACGCGATCGCAGACCCGTCGTCGCGGTGAGGAACTCCTGCGCCGATCCGAGTCGTTCGACGGTCAGCACCAGTCCTCCAGCACGTGGACGACCAGCAGCGCCCACTCGATCACGTCGCCTCCGGCCGGTGCTCCTGCACCAGGTCCGCCAGGTCGGGGCGGAGGTCGTCCCGGAAGCCGGCGACCACGCCGTCGATATCCGCGGAAGGCCGGTTCTGGCTCAGCTTCCGCTTCAGCTCGATGCGCGTGATGACGAGCTCGACGCCGACGACGGCCTGCAGCTGACCCCGGACGAATCGCTCGGGAGCGTCGTCGACCGACCACGGCGACAGCCGACCGGATTCGTGCCGGACCGTGAGGCGCCGTACGACGTCCTCCACGAAGTCCGGGTCGTCGTGGACGACGAGCCGCCCGTGGACGTGCGCGGACACGTAGTCCCAGGTCGGAACGACGCGTCCGTGCTCGGCTTTCGAGACGTACCAGCCAGGCGACACGTACCCGTCGGGTCCGCGCACGATCATCAACGCGTCAGCACCACCCTCGGGAACACCCTGGCCTTGGGGGTTCTGGCGCGCGAGGTGGGCGAGCAGCGAGTTCCGGTCCTGGTCGAAGACGTACGGGACGAACGACGAGGAAAGACCGTCCGGACCTGCCGTGACCAGATCGCCCGCATGGCTGTGAACGACGAACGCGCGTGCCGCGTCCGGGCCGGCGTCGAACCAGGTCGGCAGGTACACACCGGGAGTGTGGCAGGTGCCACGGAGTGTCCGAGCCGTGTCCACCGCCCCGTCGCGCCTTCCCCGGATTCTGCGTCGCCGGCCGGTACATTTCACGCGACCATCAGGGGGTGCCGCGTTGACGTCATCGCGTCCGTCGCTGCTGCGCCCGTCGATGTTCTCGGTGGCGTGGCACGTCTCGACGTGGGTGGGGCTCGCACTCCTCGTGTGGGCCGTCCTCTCCCTCGATCACGGCGGGCTTCAGGCCATGAGCCCGCAGATCGTCATGATCACCGCGCTGATCGTGCTCAGCGAACTCCGCCCGGTGGTGATGACGCGGCTCGAAGGCAATCCCGTCTCCATCTCACTGGCCTTCGTGTTCGCCGCGATGTACCTGTGGGGCTTCGCTCCCGCCGTCGTGCTCATGGCGATCCTGGTGGTCCTCTCGGAGGTGCTGCAGCGCAAGCCGCTGTGGAAGATCTCCTTCAACACCGGCCAGTACATCCTCAGTCTCGGCGCGGCATGGCTGGTCGTTCTCGCGTTCGGGACGCCCGGCTCGCCGACCGACCCGAACGACTCCGTCGGAGTCGGCGACTTGTGGTGGATGGTGCTCGGCTGGGCGGTGTACCACGTCGTGAACATCGCCCTGGTGGCCTGCCTGGCAGACCCCGGGGAGGAGACCTGGCTCGACTCGTTCACCGACGAGTGGTGGTTCTACACCGTCTCGGCCGCCGCGGTCCTCGCGCTGTCACCGCTCATCGCCGTCGTTGCCGTCGCCGCACCGGGGACCTGGGCGTTCCTCCCGCTGCTGCTCGTCCCTCTGCTGGCCGTGCAGAAGGCCGCGGAGATGTCCCGCGAGAACGAGCGGCAGGCGCTCCACGACCCGCTCACC
>JAFIHP010000037.1 GCA_017849335.1 Actinomycetales bacterium
CGCGGGTGGTGTCGGTGGCGGGCTCGCGGATCGCGCTCGACGCGCGCACCGCCGGTCAGCTCCACCTGACCGCGGTGCAGCCATGAGCTCGTCGGCCCCGTCCTGCCACAGCGGTGGCGGGGGAGTGGCGGCTCCAGCGGGCACCCCGGTCGTCGCTCTCGCGGGCGCGCCCAACGTCGGCAAGTCGACCCTGTTCAACCGGCTCACCGGTGCACGTCGGGAGGTGGGGAACTGGCCCGGGACGACCGTCGAGGTCGGTCGGGGGCTGCTCACCGAGGGTGAGCATCACTACGACGTGGTCGATCTGCCCGGTGCGTACAGCCTGGATCCGCTCTCACCCGACGAGGAGCTGACCCGTCGTCTCCTGGTCGACGTGGCCGCCGACGAGCGGCCGGAGGTCGTGGCCGTCGTCTGCGATGCGGCGCGGATGGCGCGGTCCTTGTACCTCGTCCGCCAGCTGCGGGAGACCGACCAACGCCTCGTCGTCGTGCTGACCATGACGGACATCGCCCACCGCCACGGACTCCGTGTCGACACCGACGCGCTGGCACAGGTCCTCGGTGTCCCGGTCGTCGCTGTCGACCCGCGTCACCGCCGGGACAAGGTCGCGTTCGTCGACGCGGTGACGCGAGCCCTCGCCGCACCGGCACCGACCCCCGTCGTGGCGGCGCCCGCCACCGACGGACCGGACCTCCTGGCGCTGCCCGACGAGCGCTTCGCCTGGATCGAGACCGTGGTGGCTCGTTCCGTGCGGCACGAGGACGACGGCCGAGTCCGGCTGTCGGACCGGCTGGACCGGGTCGCCCTGTCTCCGGTCTTCGGACCGGTGCTGTTCCTGGCGGCGATGTGGGGGGTCTTCGAGCTCACGACCACGGCAGCGGCGCCGTTGCAGGACGCGCTGGACTGGCTGTTCAGCGGCCCGATCACGTCCGGCGCGCAGTGGCTCCTGGACGCGCTGGGGCTGGGGAGCACCTGGGTCGCCGGGCTGGTCGTGAGCGGGCTCATCGCAGGCGTGGGGATGCTGCTGACGTTCGTCCCCCTGATGGCCATCATGTTCGTGCTGCTCGCGCTGCTGGAGGACAGCGGGTATCTCGCCCGGGCCGCCGTCGTCGCGGACCGGCTCATGCGGGCCATCGGCCTTCCCGGGCGGGCGTTCTTGCCCCTCATCGTCGGCTTCGGCTGCAACGTCCCGGCGGTGTCCGCGACCCGGATCCTGCCGCACGCCCGGCAGCGGGCCCTGACCGCACTGCTCGTGCCGTTCACGTCGTGCAGCGCGCGACTGGCCGTGTTCGTGATGATGGCGACGATCTTCTTCCCCGCCCACGCCGGGACCGTCGTGTTCGCGATGTACCTCATCAGCATCGCCTTCGTGATCGTCGTGGGACTGGCGCTGCGCTCGACGCTGTGGCGGACCATGGGCTCGGATCCGCTGATCATCGACCTGCCGCCCTACCAGCGCCCGACGGCCCGCCTGACCCTGTCGGTCACCTGGCTGCGGCTGGGGGGCTTCCTGCGAACGGCCGGCGGGATCATCGTCGCCACGGTCATCGCCGTGTGGTTCCTGCAGGCCGTCCCCGCGGTGTCGGGGTACGCGTTCGGCGCGGTACCGGTGCAGGACAGCCTGTACGCGCGGGCCGCGCAGACCGTCTCGCCCGTCTTCGAACCGGCCGGGTTCGGCACGTGGGAGACGACCAGCGCGCTCGTCGTCGGCTTCGTCGCGAAGGAGGCCGTCATCTCCTCGTGGGCCCAGACGTACTCCGCGGAGGAGCCGGCGTCCTCCGACGCGCCTGGCCAGCTCGGGACGCTGGTACGCCAGGACTTCGACGACAGTTCCGGCGGCCATCCGGCCGCAGCGGCCTGGGCGTTCATGATCTTCCTTCTCGCGTACACCCCGTGTGTCGCGACCGTCGCAGCGCAACGACGCGAGCTGGGCACCCGATGGGCGCTCTTCGGGATCGGGATGCAGCTGACGATCGCCTGGATCGTCGCCGTCGCGGTCTTCCAGATCGGGTCACGACTGTGAGCAGCCCGCTGCGGGACGTCCTGTCCGCGATCGAGGCCGGCGGCACCACCCGTCCGGAGATCGCCCGGCGCACCGGGCTCGACCCGGTGGTGGTCGACGGTGCCGTCGAGTACCTCGTCCGGGCGGGACTCGTCGCGTCGCCCACGCTGCGGTCGGGGTGTCCCAGCGAGGGGTGCGGCGACTGCGGCACGGGCTGCGCGTCCGCAGGGCCGGTGGACGTCCAGATCGCGCGTCGCGTCTAGTCGCTCGGGCGGTCCGCTGTTCCGATCGCCGTGGCGATCGCGGCGACCAGCTCGCGCCGCGCGCGCAGGAGGGTCGGCCCGTACCAGGTCAGCAGGCGTCCGTCGAACAGCGCCGTCGGGGTGCGCGAGAACGCGTCCGGTCCGTCGCCGTCCGTGAAGCGGTAGGGCTCGCTGGGCAGGAGCACGACGTCCAGGCCGAGCGCGTCGAGCGTGCCGTCCTCCACCGTCGGGTACCGGGAGTCGGCGTCGGCGAACGCATTGACGCAGCCCAGTCGCTCGAGCACGTCACCGGAGAACGTGTCGCGCCCGACGACCATCCAGGGATTGCGCCAGATCACCGCCGCGACGAGGGGACCGTCCAGCTCGGCGGGAGCCTGCCAGGCAAGCTCCGCCTGCCCCAGCCATTCCGGCACCGGCCAGCCCAGCGCGTCGGTGAACATCCGGGACAGCGACGCGAGCGCGTCGTCGACGGACTCGATCCGCGTCACCCACACCGGGACGCCGGCGTCGCGCAGTCGCCGCACGTCGATCTCCCGGTTCTCCTCCTGGTTCACGACGACGAGGTCCGGGCGCAGCGCCACGATCGCCTTCCAGTCCGGGTTCTTCGTGCCGCGCACGCGGGTCACGTCGAGGTCGGCCGGGAACTCGCACCACTGGGTCGCGCCGACCAGCGCGTCACGGTCCGTCTCGGCGATGGACTCCGTGATCGACGGGACGAGGCTGACGACCCGTCGGCAGACGTCGGGGACCGTGACCGCCGTGCCCAGGTCGTCGACGACGGTGCGGCTCACGGGCGGTGCTTCCGCGGAAGCCCGGCGACCACGCGGTCGTAGGACTCGTCGACCGCGGCCCGCAGCTCGGCGTCGGGGATCGCGCCGTCCAGGCGGAGCGAGTTCCAGCCGGAGCGCGCGAGGTACGGCATCGGGCGCGCGTCCTCCGGGAAGCGATCGATCCACTCGTCGGCGTCGTCTCGGTCTCGCCCGCACTTGACTCCGACCGCGCCCTCGCTGCCGAGGAACGCGAAGATCTTCGGTCCGACCTTCGCGACCGTGCTGTCGTCCCAGGGCTCGTCGGGCCATGCACCGGGCTTGGACAGGCAGTACGCCATCAGCGCGTCGTGATCCATGGCGGCATCATGCGCCACGGACGACCACGAGGTGATGGCCCTCCCGGTGTACGCGCAGGTGGCGGTAGCGCACGAGGTAGTAGGCGCACACCGCGGCTGCGGCGAGCCCCGCCACCGCTCCGAGGACGATCGCCCACCGGGGACCGAACGTGTTGGCGACCCAGCCGACCAGCGGGGCGCCCAGGGGAGTGCCACCCATCACCACCGCGAGGAGGATGGCCAGGACCCGGCCGCGGACCTCGGGATCCGTCGAGAGCTGCACGAGGCCCATCGCGGAGGTGGTGAGCGTCTGCGCCGCCACGCCGACCACGACCAGGGGAACCGCGAACAGGGCGAACGTCGGCATGATCGCGGCGAGCAGGAGCCCGGCGCCGAACACGAGCGAGCCCGTGAGGAGCTGACGCAGCCCCGGCCGGGTGCGCCGTGCCGCCAGGAGCGCCCCCGTCACGGACCCGACCGCCATCGCGGACGACAGGACGCCGAAGGCTCCGGCCCCGGTGTCGAACACGGACACGGACATGGTGGACAGGAAGATCGGGAAGTTCATCCCCAGCGTGCCGATGAGGAACAGCATCACCATGACCGTCAGCAGGTCCGGGCGCCGGCGGACGTAGCGGAAGCCGTCGACCAGGGAGCCCAGCGTCTGCGGAGCCCGTTCGACGCGCCGGAGCTCGTGGACGCGCATCGCGGCTATCGCGACCAGGACGGCGGCGAACGAGGCGGCGTTCACGACGAAGACCCACCCGGTGCCGATGGCCGCGATGAGCAGCCCGGCCACTGCCGGCCCCACCAACCGGCCGAGGTTGAACGAGGTGGAGTTCAGCCCGACGGCGTTCGGCAGGTCGTCCGGCCCGACGATGTTCCCCACGAACGCCTGCCGGGCCGGGGCGTCGAAGGCCGCCGCGCAGCCCAGGAGGAGCGCGAAGAGGTACACCTGCGACAGCGTGACGTGGCCGGCCAGTGTGAGGACTCCGAGTCCGAGCGCCAGCACCGCCATGGCGGACTGCGTCACCATGAGCAGCCGCCGCCGGTCGAACCGGTCCGCGGCCAGGCCCGTCACCGGCAGGAGCACGAGCTGCGGGCCGAACTGCAAGGACAGGACGATGCCGAGGGCCGTCGCGTCGTGGTCGGTGAGCTGCGCGAGGACCAGCCAGTCCTGGGCGGTCCGCTGCATCCACGTGCCGACGTTCGACACGATCGCCCCGCTGGCCCACAGCCGGTAGTTGTGGACGCGCAGCGAGCGGAACATCGCGCTCATGAGTCGGCGATGTCCCGCAGGATCCGCGCTGCCGCGGCGAGCGTCTGGCGTTCCTCGGGCGAGAGGGCATCCAGACGGGCGCCCAGCCACTCGTGCCGGCGGCGGCGGACCTCGTCGGCGAACTGCTCGCCCGTGGCCGTCGGCACGACGAGGACCTTGCGACCGTCGTGCGGATCCGGCTCACGGACGACCAGCCCGGCGTCGACGAGGCAGCCGATCGCCTGGTGCATCGACGGCGGCGTGACCCCGGCGAACGCGCCCAGCTCGCTCGGCGTCCGGGGCCCTTCGCGCGTGACCATCGCCAGCACCGTGAACTGGGTGTCGTTGAGCTCGTCGGACCCTCGTTCGGCCCGCAGCCGGCGGTACATCCGGCCGACGGCTCCGATCAGGCCGAGGTCCTGCTCCGGGAACGACACGATCGTTAGGCTACCAAATTAGGCGACCTAACGAAATGCGTGCCGCGTGACTCGGGGGAGTTGACCGGTCACCTGATCGGTCAACTGACCGAAAAGACCATTGACCTGACCGGTCAGGGGACGATGGCGTACGCGCGGACCGGGAACGTCCCGAAGGCGGCGACGCGTGGGGGAGCCGCCGTGAAGCGGGCACCGTGTACGGGGAGGCGGTCGAGCCCGGTCAGGTGTTCGACGATGGGGATGCCGGCGTCGAGCAGCAGCGTGTGTGCCGGCCGGGTCGGGTCGCCCGTGTCGTCGATGTTGACCGAGTCGATCCCGACGAGGATCGCGCCGTGGTCGATCAGCCAGGTCGCGCCGGCCCGGGTGAGGAAGGGCGCGTCCTGGGCGTACGCCGGCGTCCGCCAGCCCGCGTCGCCGCCGGTGTGCAGGAGGACGGCCGCTCCGGCGACCTCGAACGCGGCGAGCTCACCCACGTCGACTGCCCGTCGTCCGCTTCCGGCGGTACGCACGACGACGGTGGGCAGGTCGACCAGTGACGCGAGGGGGAGTCGGGCCAGGTCCGGCCCGTGCTCGTAGCGGTGGAACGGGCTGTCCAGGTACGTCCCGGTGTTCCCGACCAGGGTGATGGCGTCGATCGCGAACTCCGTGCCCGGGGCGTATACGCCCCGCGAGGCCTCGCGGGTCAGGTGCGGGGTGATCGTCGGCGCGGGAAGGCCCGGGTAGGTGGTCATCCCGGGCTCGATGACGTGGCTGAGCTCGACGAGCCGACGGGCATCGGCGGTACCTGCCGCCGCGGCGCTGGGGCCGCCCCGCGTGCCCTTGTGCTGCTCCGCGACCACCTCGAGCCGGGTCACCTCGACCCGGTCGGCCATGAGCAGGCCGAGAGACGCGACGAGGAGCGCGGCGACCTCGTCGTCCGTCGTGGTCGGACCCGGCAGGTCGAGGCGGAATCCCTCGACGACGATGCGGCCGCCGTTGCTGAACGAGACGGTGGCGTCGACGTCGGCACGGAACTCGGCGGGGGAGTCACTGGGCATGGGCGCATCGTCCCACGCCGCGGGCTACCGCCAGCCGAGCGCCGGAGCGACGTGCGTGAGGATCGACTCGATGACGTGGGCGTTGTACTCGACCCCGAGCTGGTTCGGGATGGTCAGCAGGAGCGTGTCCGCCGCGGCGATCGCCTCGTCCTCCCGCAGCGTCTCGATCAGCCGGTCGGGCTCGTCGGCGTACGAGCGGCCGAAGATCGCCCGCGTCTTCTCGTCGATCATCCCGATCTGGTCGCTGTCGCTGCGGTCGTGCCCGAAGTAGGCCCGGTCCTCGTCGGTGACCAGGGCGAAGATCGACCGGGACACCGAGGTCCGCGGCTCGCGGTCCCAGCCCATCTCGGCCCACTTCGCGTGGAAGGCCTCGATCTGCTTGCGCTGCTGGACGTGCAGCGGTTCGCCGGACTCGTCCCACTTCAGCGTCGACGTCTGCAGGTTCATGCCGAGCTCGGCTGCCCACTGCGCCGTCGCGTCAGACGCCGCGCCCCACCAGATCCGCTCGCGCAGCCCCTCGCTGTACGGCTCGATCCGCAGCAGCCCCGGCGGGTTGGGGAACATCGGTCGGGGACTGGGCTCGGCGAAGCCCTGACCGCGAAGGACCTCGAGGAACACCCGGGCACGCTCGCGGGCCATCTCCGCGTCGTCGGAGCCGTCCTCCGGGGCATAGCCGAAGTAGCGCCAGCCGTCGACCACCTGCTCCGGGCTGCCACGGCTGATGCCGAGCTGGAGCCGTCCGCCGGCGATCAGGTCGGCGGCACCGGCGTCCTCGGCCATGTAGAGCGGGTTCTCGTAGCGCATGTCGATGACCGCGGTGCCGATCTCGATCCGGCTGGTCCGCGCACCGACGGCGGCGAGGAGCGGGAACGGCGAGCCCAACTGCCGCGCGAAGTGGTGGACCCGGAAGTAGGCACCGTCCGCGCCGAGTTCCTCAGCGGCGACCGCCAGCTCGATCGACTGCGTGAGCACGTCGGCTGCGGTCCGTGCCCGGGAGTAGGGGGTGTCCGACCAGTGGCCGAAGGAGAGGAACCCGATCTTCTTCACGTCGGTAGAACCTACGGCACGCGCGTCCTGTTCCCGGTGGGCCTCTCTGGGTGAAATGTCATAATGCACATTATCGGCGATACGCCCGCACCGACAAACGCAACTAACGGTTGCGTTTAGCTCGCCTCGGGTCTGCGTTCGTGCAACCAATGGTTGCTTAAGGAGCGCAGATGGACATCAGCACGATCGAACGCGAGGTCTACGTCGAGGCCCGGCCCGAGACGGTCTTCGCCGTCGTGAGTGAGCCGGACCATGTTCGCCTGTGGTGGCCAGACGCCGCCGAGTACGAGCCGACTCCCGGCGCCGTCGGCCGGATCGGTTTCCGCAAGGACGACGACGCGTTGTCCTGGGAATCGTTCACGGTGGTCGAGTCCGTGCCGCCGAGACGCTTCTCGTTCCGCTGGACCCACCCGGTCGACGAGGTCGCTGAGGCCTCCAACTCGTTCCTCGTCGTGTTCGAGCTGGAGCCGGACGGCACGGGAACACGTGTTCGACTGACGGAGACGGGGTTCACCGAGCGCGGCTGGGACCAGGCGACCGCCGAGGCGTCGTATGCCGACCACGTCCACGGGTGGACCTACTTCCTGGGCCGCTTGGCGGCGTACGCCGAGACGATGCAGGTCCCCGCGTGACGGCGGCGGCACCGCGACGACGCTCAGCGATGGCCTGCCGGTCTCCCGGCAGGCCATCGCGAAGCACCTGGTCGTGCTCGACCGCGTGGGCCTGGTCCACGCGTCGTCGGTCGGCCGCGAGCGGCGCTTCCAGGTCGACCAGGAGCAGCTCGCCCGCTCCGCCGCCCAGCTCGCCGAGGTCGGCGCCGCGTGGGACGCCCGACTGCTGCGCATCAAGCAGCTGGCCGAGGACCTGCAGCGTGAGGTCGACGGTAGTCGCCCTCAGCCGCCGACGTAGGTCGCCAGGTGCTGGCCGGTGAGCGTCGTCCGGTCGGCGACGAGGTCGGCGGGCGTCCCCTCGAACACGACTCGGCCGCCGTCGTGGCCGGCACCCGGGCCGAGGTCGACGATCCAGTCGGCGTGCGCCATGACGGCCTGGTGGTGCTCGATGACGACGACCGACTTCCCCGCGTCGACCAGCCGATCCAGCAGCCCCAGCAGGTGCTCGACGTCGGCGAGGTGCAGGCCGGTCGTGGGCTCGTCGAGCACGTAGATGCCGCCCTTCTCGCCCAGGTGGGTCGCGAGCTTGAGCCGCTGCCGCTCGCCGCCGGACAGTGTCGTCAGCGGCTGACCGAGGCTGACGTAGCCCAGTCCGACGTCGTCCAGGCGCGCCAGGATCGCGTGCGCCGAAGGCAGGGACGACTCCCCCGGCCCGAAGAACTCCCGTGCGCGGCTGACCGGCATCGCCAGCACCTGGCTGA
Source organism: Actinomycetales bacterium (assembly GCA_017849335.1). Taxonomy (GTDB): domain Bacteria; phylum Actinomycetota; class Actinomycetes; order S36-B12; family S36-B12; genus UBA10649. The sequence goes on from JAFIHP010000037.1 coordinate 8,522, forward strand.
TGTCCTGGCCGCCGAAGCGGTACTCCAGGACCGAGGCCTGGAAGCGCTTGCCGCCGCATTCCTCGCACACCGTCGCGACGCCGGCCATGATGGCCAGGTCGGTGTAGATCACCCCGGCCCCGTTGCACGCCGGGCAGGCGCCTTCGGAGTTCGCGCTGAACAGCGCCGGCTTCACGCCGTTCTCCTTCGCGAACGCCTTCCGGATCGGCTCCAGGAGGCCGGTGTAGGTGGCCGGGTTGCTGCGCCGCGAGCCGCGGATCGCGGACTGGTCGACCACGACGACGCCGTCCTTGGCTACGTCAGCCTCGGTCAGCCGCCGACGACACTGTCCGGCGGCGCGCGGCAGCGGCTCAAGCTCGCGACCCACCTGGGCGAGAAGGGCGGCATCTACGTGCTC
>JAFIHP010000297.1 GCA_017849335.1 Actinomycetales bacterium
CGGTGATCGTCGTGTCACTCACGACCACGACGTCCGCCGCCGGGACGCTGTCGATCGTCACGGTCGCACCGGGCTTGAAGTTGGTTCCGGTGAGCGGGATCGGCGTTCCGCCGGACGACAGCCCGGAGTTCGGCTCGACGCCGTCGAGCTGCGGGCCGGGGATCGCGCACGTATTCGTCTTCTGGTCGTAGACCTCGGCTGCTCGGCAGACGGCCTTGGGCACGCACGAGGCGGTCGTCGGGTCGAACCACGTCGCGCCCGTGCAGGTCCCTGTGGACGGTGAGGCGGAGGGCAGGGTCGTGGGACTGGACAGCGACGAGACGACCAACGTCACGAGCACGGCACCCCCGGCGAGGATGAGCGCGACGACGCCGATGATTCCGGCGACGCTTACCCAGCGCGGGGTGCGGCGGTACGGCATCAGGTCTCCGGTCGGCTCTGCCGGGGTGGCGCGTCGATCGTACGGGTGCCGAACCGCGCCTCCGGCGCGACACGAGTCGATAGCGTGGCTATTCGTGACGCGACGAGGCTGGGTGCTGTTCGTCACGCTGGGTCTGGTGTGGGGCCTGCCCTACCTGCTGATCAAGGTCGCGGTGGAGCACGTGGACCCGGCCTTCGTCGTCTTCGTGCGGGTCGCGCTGGGCGCGCTGGTCCTGCTGCCGATCGTCCTGGCGCGGCGCCAGCTCGGGACGCTGCGCGGTCACCTGCGGTGGGTCGTGGTCTTCGCAGTCGTCGAGATCACGTTCTCGTTCTGGGCGCTGAACTGGGCCGAGCAGCACATCGCCAGCTCCCTCGCCGCGATCCTCATCGCCACGGTTCCCACCGTCGGCGCCCTCATCGCGCGATGGGCGGGACTCTCCGCCTCCCTCTCGTCGACGCGCATCGCGGGCCTGGCCGTCGGGTTCGTCGGCGTCGGCGCGCTGGTCGGCCTCGACATCGAGGGAAGCAGCTGGCTGGCCGTCGCCGCGGTCGGCATCACCGTCGTCGGCTACGCCCTCGGGCCGGTCGTCATCGCCAAGTGGCTGTCGGACCTGCCGAGCCTGCCGGTCATCGCCACCGCGCTCGCGATCAACGCGGTGATCTTCGCCCCCGTCGCCTGGGTGGTCCGACCGCATGAGCCGGTGCCGGCATCGGCCTGGGCGGCGATGGTCGTGCTCGGCCTGGTGTGCACGGCCCTGGCCTTCGTCCTGTTCTTCGGCCTCATCCGCGAGGTCGGCGCACCTCGTGCACAGGTCATCACCTACGTGAACCCGGCCGTCGCGGTCGTGCTCGGGATCGTGGTCCTCGGCGAGCCGCTGACGACCGGGATGCTGGTCGGGTTCCCGCTCGTGCTGCTCGGCTCGTACCTCGCCACACGGGGAGGCCCGGCCGTCGTCGAGCCCGAGCCGTAGCCGTCATCAGAACGGTGGTGGACCCTCCCGTGTTGAGTGGTGAGGTGTGGCCCGCTCGCGTGGCCCCGACAGGGCCACACGTCGCCACTCAACGAGGCCCGGGCGTCGTCAGCGCTCGAGGCCCCACTCGCGGTCGGTGAGCATGCGGGCGATCGCCAGCCCCACGGCCAGGGCGGTGATGACGAGCGCCGCGGTCACCGCATTGCTGAGCGCCGCCAGCGTGTCTCCCTGCGACAGGGCGTAGACCGACCGGTACGCGAGGACACCGGGCACCATGATCGTGACGGCGGGGACGTAGACCGTGATGCGCGGCACGTTCATCCGTGGGGCGATCCACGCGGCGAGCAGGCCCACCGCGATCGCGGCGAGCGCGGCCGCCATCTGCGGCGCCCAGTAGTGGTCGACGACCGCCCAGATGCGCAGGGTGTTGGGCACCGCCGCGATCGCAGCCGCCGTGAGGGCCAGGCGCGGCGATCCGTTGAACATAAGGGCGAACCCGAGCACGCCGACGAACGAGGCCACGAGTCGCAGCGTCCACTCCAGGCCGACCGGCAGGAACCAGTGCGGCGCGTCGGGCCGGAGCCCGACCACGATCGACACCGCCCACACGCCGAATGCGGCCGACACCAAGATCATGACGGCCCAGGTGAGCCGCGCGACCCCGGCCGAGAAGTCCAGCTTCGCCAGGTCGAGGGCCCCCGTGACCAGCGGGAACCCGGGGACGAGGAACAGGGCGGCGGCGACGTAGCCGACGACGTGCCGACCGTCCGTGAGTCCGGTCAGGTACATGGCGTTGACGAAGGCCAGGTAGGCGAGGACCGAGCTTGCCGCGGACAGCATGGTGACGCCGAACTGGTTGTACCCGCGGTGCAGCAGAGACCGGCGCAGCGCCTGGCCGATCGTCGCCCCGACCGCAGCACCGACGATCTCGACCGGACCCGCCCCGTTGAGGAACGCGAACGCCGAGCACGCCAGCCCGGCCCAGACCCCGTTCAGCCAGGTCGGGTACAGGGGCGGCTTCGCCGCGATCCGGTCGATCGAGGCCTCGACCTCCTCGATCGGGACGGTCCCGCGCCGCTCGCAGTCCTGCGCGAGCCACTCCAGCTCGGCGAGCCGGTCGGTGTTCACCCCGACGGTGCGGACCTCGGTGACCTCCGTGCGGAAGCTGTGGCCGCGATGCGACGTCGTGGTGATCTCCGTCAGGGTCACCTGCGCGTGCTGTCGGTCGATGCCCAGGGCGCGCGCGACCCGGGCCATCGACGCCTTGACCCGGTACGAGCCGGTGCCGGACGAGAGCGAGAGCCGGCCGACGCGGAGCACCACACCGGATCGGCGGATCAGTTCGAGCTCGTCGTCGTCCGGCTGAACAGGCACGTGCTCCATCCTTGCGCCGGTCCGTGGCCCGTCCGGCCGCCGAACGGCCCGGCTGCCACCGCCGAACGCCCTGAACCCGGCGCGGCGACGGCTCAGCCGGCGTGCGCTCGCGCGGTGTCGCAGTAGTCCGCGGCCGTCGTCACGGAGCCGTGGAGGTCAGATGCCGCCTGCTCGGGCGTGACCCGACGCGGCCACGATCCCGACTGCGAGGGGTCGGCCCCGCGCAGGACCCAGCTCTCCCCGACGACGAGCGGGGTCTGCGCCAGCGCCGGCCAGCGGTCCGCCGGCGTCGCGTCGCAGTCGGCGACGACGAGATCCCGGTATGCGTCGGCATCGTCGATCCAGTCGATCCGCAGCCCGACGCACGAGACGCTCGTGTACGGCAGGCTGTCCTGGTCGCCGATCACGGGCTCCGAGCAGTCGACTCCCAGTCGTCCGATGCCGTCGAACGCATCGCGGGAACTGGCCAGCCCGGCGCCCTCGTCGGACCCGCAGGCGGCGAGCGTCAGGCACGCGACGCCGAGTCCGGCCACCACGGCCGCTCGCCACCTGGTCATCGACATCTCCTCGACCGATCCCGGCCCGACCCTACGCACCGCGCCGCCATGGGGCTGGTCGGCGGGCCGGTCGGCGTGTTCCCATGGGGCATGGTCCACGACGCCCCGCCTCCCCCCGCGCCGCCCGAGCAGCGCGGCTCGCCGGTCGGCCGCCGGATCGTGCTCGGGATGCTGGGACTGGGCGTCGCGGGCGTCGCCGCCGGCCAGTGGCTGTCGGGCAAGGTGAGCGACGTCGTCGGCGGGACGGTGCCCGCCCTGGCCGACGTGCTGCCCGCAGCCGGCGGGTTCCGCATCTACACCGTCACGGACGGCTACCCGACGGTCGACCCGGCGACCTACCGCCTCACTGTCGGCGGCCTGGTCGACACGCCGCTGTCGCTGAGCCTGTCCGATCTCGCGGCGATGCCGCAGACGCAGATGACCAAGGACTTCCAGTGCGTCACCGGCTGGCGCGTCGACGACGTGCCGTGGTCGGGGGTCCTCCTGTCCGACGTGCTCGACGCGGCCGGCCTGGAGCCCGGGGCGCAGGCGCTGCGCTTCACGTCGTTCGACGGTGCGTACACCGAGTCGCTGACCCTGGAGCAGGGTCGCAGACCGGACGTCCTCGTCGCGACGACCATGTTCGGCCAGCCGATCGAGGTGAAGCACGGGGCCCCCGTCCGCCTCTACGTCGCGCCGATGTACGGCTACAAGTCGATCAAGTGGCTGTCCGGGATCGACGCTGTGCGGACCGTCGAACCCGGCTACTGGGAGAACCTGGGGTACGACGTGGACGCGTGGATCGGCAGCTCCAACGGACGAAGCGACGACCCGAATGTCTGACGAGCTCACCGCGACGGCGAGCACCAGTCGCGACGTCCTGACACGGTTCAGCCGCGGCGAGCGCTGGGTCCACCGCTCCGTGGCCGTGCTGGTCCTGACGCTGATCGCGACCGGAGCCCTGCTGTACGTGCCCGCACTCGGCGGGATCGTCGGCAACCGGCAGATCGTCCGCGTCGTCCACGAGGTCGCCGGGTTCGCCCTCATCGTCCCGCTCGTCCTCGCTGTCGCCTCGCGCGCGTTCCGCTCCGACGCCGGACGGCTGAACCGGTTCCGACCTCACGACCTGGGCTGCTGCCTGGGTC
>JAFIHP010000298.1 GCA_017849335.1 Actinomycetales bacterium
GCATCTACCAACACACCCCACCCGACCTCATACCGCCCGGACCACCCCACGACCCGCCAACCTTCTGAGGGTCTAGGCGGCGGGCGGAATCTAGGCCCGCAACCAAACGGCGGTCTCCCCGCCGATGACGACGGACGACCCCCAGGCCGCCGGGAGCACGGCGGTGGTCGTCTCCAGGTTCAGCGCGCACACCAGCGACGCGCCGCCGGCGTCCTCCCGGCTGAACGCCAGGACGCCGGCCGGTGCGTCGGCAAGCCACACGAGGGGGCCTTCGCCCAGGGCGGTCGACTCCCGTCGCGCTCGCAGCGCGCTGCGGTAGAGCTCGAGCGTCGAGCCGTCGACGCCCTGCTCGGCCAGAACCGACATCGTCGACCAGTCCGCCGGCTGGGGCAGCCACGAGGCACTCCCTGGACCGAATCCGTAGGAGGGCGCGTCCCCAGCCCACGGGATCGGCACGCGGCAGCCGTCACGGCGCCCGTCGGTGCCGCCGCTGCGGAACCACGCCGGGTCCTGGCGCACCTCGTCCGGCAGGTCGACGACCTCAGGCAGTCCCAGCTCCTCGCCCTGGTAGATGTACATGGAACCGGGCAGGGCGAGGGTGAAGACCGTCGCGGCGCGGGCCCGACGCAGGCCGCGCTCCAGGTCGCGTTCGCCCGTCGCATCGTCGACGGGTGCCAGGCGGGTGCGGTGCCGGATGACGTCGTGGTTGGACAGCACCCAGGTCGGCGGGGCGCCGACGCGGGCGTGGTCGGTGATCGTGTCGTCGATCGCCTTCCGCATCCGCTCCCCGTCCCACCCTGCCTCCAGGTAGATGAAGTTGAACGAGGTGTGCAGCTCGTCCGGCCGCTGATACCGCGCGAATCGCTCTGGGTTGGGCACCCAGGTCTCGCCACAGAAGACGCGGGGCGGGTCGTACTCGTCGGCGACCCGCCGCCATTCGCGGTAGATCTCGTGGACGCCGTCCTGGTCCCAGAACGGCGCATGGGCGACGTCCTCGTCGAACATCGCGGGCGTCGCGTCGGGGTCGCCGTCCTCCGGGTACGCGAAGTCAGGCAGGCCCGCCTCCTTCACCAGCCCGTGGGCGACGTCGATGCGGAAGCCATCGATCCCGCGGTCGAACCAGAACCGCAGGATGTCGCGGAACTCCGCGTGCACCTCCGGGTTGTCCCAGTTCAGGTCCGGCTGCGTGGTGTCGAACAGGTGCAAGTACCAGTAGCCCGTCGGTTCGCCCTCGGCGTCGAGGATCTGGGACCACCCGCGCCCGTGGAAGACGCTGCGCCAGTTGTTGGGCGGCTCCTCGCGGTTCGGCCCCCGACCCTCGCGCACGACGTAGCGGTCCCACGCGGGCGACCCGGGGCCGGCAGCGAGCAGCTCGACGAACCACGGATGCTCGCTGCTGCTGTGGTTGGGGACCAGGTCCAGCAGCACCCGAATGCCGCGCGCGTGCGCCTGCTCGACGAGGGTGTCCACGTCGTCGAGGGACCCCAGGCGGGTGTCGATCGACCGGTAGTCGGCGACGTCGTACCCGCCGTCGTGCAGAGGAGACGTGTAGAACGGCGACACCCAGATCGCGTCGACACCGAGGTCGGCGAGGTAGTCCAGGCGAGAGACGATGCCGGGGATGTCGCCCATCCCCTCGCCGCCGGACTCCACGAACGACCGTGGGTAGACCTGGTACACGACGGCGTCACGCCACCAGTTCTTGTTCTCCAGCGCCGGATGCGTGCTTGTCGGTTCCGTCGTCATCGGGGGCCTTCCGCCGGGATTCCGTAGGGGTCGTCAGGAACGTTCTGCATCGCGAACGCGGCACCCACGAGGTAGGTCCACAGCTGCGACTCGAGCTCGGGGGAGAGATCCTGTTCCGAGAGCGCCTCGTGCATCAGCGCGAGCCAGCGGTCGCGGGCCGCGGAGTCGATCGTGAACGGGTTGTGGCGCAGGCGCAGCCGGGGATGACCGCGTTCGTCGCTGTAGGTCTGCGGTCCTCCCCAGTACTGGGCCAAGAACAGCTCCAGTCGGCGTTGTGCCGCCGGCAGGTCGTCCGGGTACATGGGCCGAAGGATCGGATCGGTCGCCACCCGGGCGTAGAACGCGGCGACCAGCGACGAGAAGAACTCCGCGCCGCCGAACTGGTCATACGGCTGCTCGGTCATCGGTCCATTCTTGCCCACGGAGGTCGTGTCATGCCCACGGAGGTCGTCCGGACCTGCCCAGGACCTGCCCGTTCCGCTACGGTGCGAGCGTTGCGCCGTTCGTCTCTGGAGGAGAGCCGATCATCATGAGCGATCAGACACCGCCGCCGCCCGGGATGCCGGTCCCGCCTGCCGGAATGCCGGTACCGCCGCCCGCCGGGCCCGCGCCGCAGAACGGGCTCGGCACCGCCGCGCTGATCATGGGCATCCTGCAGTTCTTCTGCCTCGGCACGATCGGATCGATCCTCGCGATCGTGTTCGGCAAGATCGGGATGAACAAGGCGGCGCGCTGAGAGGCGACCAACGGCGGGGTCGCCAAGGCCGGCTTCTGGCTGGGCATCGTCGGCCTGGTCCTGACGGTGATCGGGATCATCATCGCGATCGTGGTCATCGCCTTCGGGGTGAAGGTCGCGAGCGACGCGATCGATCCGGCCAAGAACTCGCAGACCGGGCTGGTCGACGGCACCTACGTCATGGACCCGAACACGTCCCTGCGGATCAACGACCGCTGCTCCTTCGGCGGCCCGGTCGCCGATGTCAGCACGGGACAGTCGACCGGAGAGAGCGTGACGGTCGTCGGCGACGGGCCGACCCAGTGCGCTGGCTCGGGCACGCCGGACCAGGTGCTGTTCACCGTCGCCGGCGGGGTGGCGACGATCAACGCGCTGCAATAGCGTCACGGCGGCACGAGGGCTACCAACGGGGGACACGGGGACACGATGAGCACCAGCAGCATGCCGCCACCGAGGCCCTTCCGGATCATCCCGCCTCCCGGACCACCACCGCGGCGTCAGCGGAACGGAATCGGGACGGCGTCCCTGGTCCTGGGCATCCTCAACTTCTTCTGCCTGCCGATCATCGGCGCCGTCCTCGCGGTGGCGTTCGGGAAGGCGGGTATCGACCGCGCCCGTCGCGGTGAGGCGTCCAACCTCGGGGTCGCGCGGGCGGGATTCTGGCTCGGCTGGGCGGGTCTGGTCCTCTCGCTCATCGGCTTCGCCGTCGGCTTCTTCCTGCCCCAGATCATCGGATCGGTCATCGACACCAACGTCAACAGCCGGACCGGCCTGGCCAACGGTACCTACCTGATGTACCCGAGCTCGTGGATCTACGCCGCCGACCACTGCGCCGGCTCCGGTCCGGTCGTGCGTATCGGTTCGTCCGAGCTGGTCGCGAGCAACGTCGCGATCTCCGGGGAAGGGTCGATCCAGTGCGGCGGCCTGCGTCAACCGTCGCAGGTGATGTTCACGGTCACCGGTGGCGTCGCCACCATCAACAGCGTCGCTCGCTGAGAGCCCGCGCTCAGCCGCCCGGTCGCGACGGCGTCGTGCCGCCTGATCCGGGCGTCCCCGGCATGGGTCGCATGAGCACGGGCACCACGATCCCGGCGCGGTCGAAGGCGAGCTTCATCCGCTCGCGGATCGTCCGGGCCACGGCGATCTGCTGCTCGGGCGCCGCCTTGGCCGTGATCCGGACCACGACGGCCTCGCCGGACACGGACTCCACGCCGGCGAACGTCGGCCGGCCCAGGAGCAGGTCGTCGTACGACGGGTCCTCGTCCATGTCGGTGGCCACCGCTTCGACCAGGTCGCGAACACGGTCGAGGTCCTCGTCGTACGCGATCGGGATGTCGACGATCGCGAGGGTCCAGCCCTGCGAGCGGTTCGCGACACGCAGGATCTCGCCGTTGCGCACGTACCAGACGACGCCCGACAGGTCCCGCAACCGCGTGTACCGCAGCTGGACGTCCTCGACCGTGCCGATCACCGGCCCGACGTCGACGATGTCGCCGACACCGAACTGGTCCTCCGCGATGAGGAACAGCCCGGACAGGTAGTCCTTGACCATCGTCTGGGCGCCGAAGCCCAGCGCGACCCCGATAACGCCGGCGCTCGCCAGCAGCGGGCCGATGTCGACGCCCAGGAGCGGCAGGATCATCAGCACGGCGATCGTCCAGATCGTGATCGTGACGACGCTGCGCAGCAGCGACCCGACCGCCGCCGCGCGCTGCTCCGTGCGCTGGTTCAGCAGGAGTGCGGACAGCTCTGCCGTACGGGCGACCTTACGCTGCTGCGACAGCCGCTCGACGCGGGCGCGCTTGCTCGTCCGTCGCACGACCCGTCGGATGACCCAGCTCAGCACCAGCTGCGCGATGAGAGCGGCGATCAGGATGATCGCGATCCGCAGCGGGATGCCGAGCACCCAGTCCCGCGCCGTCTCCCACCACTCCGGGTCCTTCGCCGCGCTCACCGTCGGGCCGAGGGCCGCGATCACGACGGCATCCCTGTCCATCGCGCGAGGAAGGCCAGCGTGTCCGCCGTCTCCTCGACGGCCTTCGACAGCGACCGTGCGCCGTGGCCGACGTCGCCCTCCGTGCGGAGCAGGACCGGTCGGTCGCCGGAGGTGGCGTGCTGCACGGCCGCGCACATCTTCCGCCCGTGCATCGGGTCGGTCCGCGTGTCGTTGTCGAACACGACGAACATCGTCGCCGGATAGTCGGTGCCCTCGACGACGCGGTGGTAGGGCGAGTACGCGTGCAGCCAGCCGAACTGCTCGGCGACCTGGGGGTCGCCGAACTCGACGGTCCACGTGGGACCGAGCTCACTCGTCGTGTACCGGATCATGTCGAGCAGCGGCGCGACGCAGACCACGGCGTTGACCAGGTCGGGGCGCTGGGTCATCGCGGCGCCGACGAGCAGTCCGCCGTTCGACCCGCCGTACACCGCAAGGTGGGCCGGGTCTGTCCACCCCTCGTCGGACAGCCACTGTGCCGCCGCGTGGAAGTCGTCGTAGACGTTCTGCTTGTTGGCGAGCATCCCGGCACGGTGCCAGTCCTCGCCCTCCTCGCCGCCGCCGCGCAGGCTCGCGACGGCCCAGACGCCGCCGGCCTCCACCCACGTCAGGATCGCGGCGGAGTATCCGGGTGACATCGGGATCCCGAATCCGCCGTAGCCGTAGAGCACCGTCGGCCGGGGCCGGTCAGGCTCGGCCGTCGGCGACAGGACGAACATGCGCACCTCGGTGCAGCCTGCGGACCGGTAGACCACCTGGCGCGAGTGCACTGTCGGTACCTCGACGTTTCTTAGTGAGCCGGCGACCACCGAGACCTCGTCGCTGCGCACGTCGTACGCGTAGACGGTGGGCACGGTCGTGTGGTCGGTGAACACGAACCAGCAC
>JAFIHP010000299.1 GCA_017849335.1 Actinomycetales bacterium
AGCAGGCCCGTCGCCACATGCGGTCGGACGGGGACGGTGACGAACGTGACCTCGGCGACGAAGGCGAGCGTGCCCTCGGACCCGACCACGAGGTGGACGAGGATGTCGATCGGGTCCTCGTAGTCGAGGAACGCGTTCACGCCGTACCCCATCGTGTTCTTGATCGCGAACTGCCGACGGATCTCGGCCACCATCGCCGGGTCGGCGCGCACGCGGTCGCGCAGCTCCCGCAGACCACGGTGCACGGCCGGCGCGCGCTCCTGCAGGCGCGCGGCGGCGTCGGCCGGCGCGGAGTCGATCACGGTCCCGTCCGCGAGGACCAGAACCATCGACTCGACCGTGCGGTAGGCGTTGGCCGTCGTGCCGCAGGTCATGCCGGAGGAGTTGTTCGCCACGACACCGCCGATCGTGCACGCCGCCTCGCTCGCCGGGTCCGGACCGAGGTGGTGGCCGAAGGGGGCGAGCCGCGCGTTCACCTGGCGGACCGTGGCACCGGGCTGGACGCGCACCCGCCGCCCGTCGTCGAGCACGTCGATCCGGCGGAAGCCCTGACGCGTGTCGACCAGGAGCCCCCGTCCCTGGGCCTGGCCCGACAGGCTCGTCCCGCCCGATCGGAAGGTCACGGGCCGCTCGGGGCGGGCGTCGCGAAGCAGGCGCGCGACGGCGTCGACGTCCGCGGCGACCGCGGTGGCCGCCGGCACGACGAGGTAGTGCGATGCGTCGTGCGCCCGGACGAGGCGCTCGACGAGCGCCGACCCCGCCACCGGCGGCCCTACGGCGCCGGGACGCAGGTCTGGCGCTGGACGCCGAGACCCTCGATACCGAGCTCCATGACGTCGCCGGCGACGAGGTACCGCGGCTCGGCCATTCCCAGCGCGACCCCCGGCGGCGTCCCCGTGTTGATGAGGTCGCCCGGCTCGAGCACCATGAACTGGCTCAGGTACCACAGCAGGTAGTCGACCGCGAACACCATCGTCGCGGTGCTGCCGGTCTGGCGGCGCTCTCCGTTGACGTCCAGCCACATGCTCAGTGCCTGGACGTCGGGCACCTCGTCCGGCGTGACGAGCCAGGGTCCGCACGGGTTGAACGTCTCGCAGGACTTGCCCTTGTCCCACTGGCCGCCGCGCTCGAGCTGGAACTCGCGCTCGGAGACGTCGTTGCTCAGCACGTACCCGGCGATGCGTTCGCGCGCCTCGGCCGGCGAGGCGAGGTACCGGCACTCGGACCCGACGACGACGCCGAGCTCGACCTCCCAGTCGGTCTTCACCGAGCCGCGCGGGATCCGGACGTCGTCGTCGGGTCCGACCAGAGTGCCGGGCGCCTTGAAGAACACGACGGGCTCGGCCGGGACCGGCATGCCCGACTCTGCGGCGTGGTCGGCGAAGTTGAGGCCGATGCACACGATCTTGCCCGGTCGAGCGATGGGCGGGGCGAAGTCCGGCTGGGCGATGACGCGCACCGGCAGGTCGTCGACCGCCCGAGGATCGGCCAGGAGCGCCGGCAGGCCGCGCTCGAGGAACGGCCCGTCCACGGCCGCGGTGACCGGCCCCAGGTCGGCGAAGCGTCCGTCGTCGAGCACGACGACCGGCCGCACCTCCGTGTCGATCCGCACCTGCGCCAGTCTCATCGCGTCGTCCTCTCGTCGTCATGGGCCCCGGCCATCGGGGAACCGGCTGTCGGTCTCATGCGGCGACCCACCCACCGTCGAGGGGAATGGCGGCGCCGGTCAGGTTGTGCAGCGCCGGCGACGCGAGCAGGCACACCAGTGCGCCAACGTCGGCCGGCGTCGTGAAGCGCAGCGAGGGCTGCTTGAGCCGCAGCAGATCAGCGGCAGCCGCCTCATGGTCCCCACCGTTCGCGACGGCCAGGGCCGCGACCTGCGGCTCGATGAGGTCCGTGCGCACCCAGCCGGGGCACACGGCGTTCACGGTGACGCCACCGGAACCCTCCGACCCCGCCGTCGCGTACTCCAGGGCCGCCGCCTTGGTCAGCCCGACGAGTCCGTGCTTCGCGGCGACGTACGGCGCCTTGTCGACCGAGGCCACGAGGCCGTGGACCGACGCGATCGACACCACGCGTCCGTAGCCTCGCTCGGCCATCGAGGGAAGGAACGCCTGCATCGCGTCGAACACCGACGACAAGTTGACCGCGATCACCGCATCCCAGGTCTCCCGGGAGTGCGCGGCCAGCGGTGCTGTCCGCTGGATCCCGGCGCTGCACACCAGGATGTCGACGTCGTCGCGCCGCGCGACGGCGTCGAACCCCGAACGCGCGGACGCAGCATCGGCGAGGTCGAAGCACACGAGCCGCACGTCGGGAGCGCCAGCTGAGACCAGCCCCGCCAGCAGGTCGTCGGCGTCCGCCGTCAGCGCGCGGTCGTGCAGGACGAGCCGGACCCCCTGCCCGGCGAGGGCGTGCGCCACCGCGCGTCCGATGCCGCCGAGACCGCCCGTGACCAGGGCCGTCCGCCCGGCCAGGGAACCGGTCGCCGTCATCGGTCCGCCCCGCGCAGGAGCCGTATCCTCGCGGTCAGAGCAAGCGGACGACCCGGACCCACGACGGCCGCCTGTCCCGTGGCGACGGCACCCACCGGATGGCTGAGCGGCTCGAGGCAGAACGCATCCGGGTCCCGCTCGTAGACCGTCCACGTCGACGTGTCGGACTCCACGACGAGCCGCTCGCCCGGCCAGGCGGCCGAGGGCGGGCCGACGAGCCCGGTGAAGCAGTCATCCCAGGGACGCGCGGGGCGGTCGGAACCGGGCTCCAGCACGATCTCGGCGTCCACGCCGTCGTGCTGTCGCGCGAACCACGGATGCAGCCCGAGCGCGGCCGGCATCCATCGCTGCTCGTTCGTCACGGTGAGGACGACCTCGACCCCGTCGGGCAGGAGCCGGACCTCCTGCTCGACGCGCCCGCCGAAGGGCCATCGGGCATCGAGTTCGACCGTGAGCACGACCGACGAGGCATCCGCGCGGACGACGTCCCAGGGAACGTCGAACCCCATCCCGTGAGCCGCCGCGTCGCCGAGGCTCGCCGGAACGACCCAGGACTGCCCGTCGAAGCACACGCGGCCGGCGGGCAGCCGCCCGGCGAACGGAACCATCGGGAAGCTCCCCGAGCGCATCGCCGGGGGAACCGCGGGGTCGACGGATCGGCCGAGCACCTCCCGGCCGTCGACGACCAGGCTCGCCAGCCGGCCTCCGGCCCGCACGTCGACGACAGCGGTCGTCGGCCCGCGGCGCAGGCGTACCCGGCCGTCATCGAAGGACAAGCCCGCCTCCGACCTCGATGACCTGGCCGGTCACCGCCGCGGAGCCCTCGGACGCCAGGAAGCGAGCCGTGCCGACCATGTCGTCGGCGAGCAGGCGGCGCGGCAGGCCCTGCCGCGCGATGATCTCCGCGTCGGCCTGCTGCCGGTCGCCGTCGGGGTACAGCTCGCGCTCGTTCTCGGTGAGGACGGCTCCGGGTGACAGGGCGTTGACGGTGATCCCGTCCGGGCCGAGCGCGCGGGCGAGCGCGCGGGTCAGTCCCACGAGAGCGGCCTTGCTCGCGACGTACGCAGGTCCCGACGGTCCGCCCATGCGGCAGGTGGCCGAGGTCAGCATGATGATCCGGCCCCACCGGCGTTCGCGCATCCCCACCGCGCATTCGCGAGCGAGGAGCATCGCGGCCGTCACGTTGACCGCGAAGGTCGCGTCCCACTCGCCGACGTCGAGATCGGCCGGCGCGACGTTGGACGGGCGCGCGGCGTTGTTGACGAGGACATCGACCGGACCGGCTGCGTTGGCCAGGTCGACGACGGCGCCCGCGTCGCCCAGGTCCGCCTCCGCGATCTCGACCTGCGCTCCCGCGTCGCGGCAGGCCCGGGCGACGCGGTCCACCTCGTCGCGGGCGTCGAGGTGGTGCAGCACGATGCGGGCGCCCGGCTCGGCGAGGCCGATCGCGATCGCCGCACCGATCCCGCGACGCGCGCCCGTGACCAGGATGCCGCGCTGCGCGGTCACGCCCGGACTCCCGGCGAGACGACGACCTTCACCGCGGAGCCATCGGCGACCGCGGCGAGGCCGGCCGAGACGTCCTCCAACGAGACGAGATCGGTGACGAGCGGGGCGAGCGCGACGGCGTGCCGGGCGACCGCGTCGACGGCTGGCGCGAAGCTGCGCAGGATCGCCATCGAACCGACGATCGTGATCTCGTCGGCGTACAGCCGGTGCGGGGAGACCGTCGCGCGCGCGGCCGGGGAGGCGACTCCGAACACGAGCAGCGTGCCGGCCCGGTCCACGGACGCCAGCGCCTGCTCGAACGCTGCGGGGTTCCCCGTCGCCTCGACGACGGAGGGAGCGCGCAGCTCCGCGGCCTCGGCGACGTCGACCGTCGGCAGGCCGGTGATGCGGGCCGCCGCGGCCCGACGAGCCGGGTTGGGATCGACGATCGTCACCGGGCCGACGCCCCGCGCCTGCAGCAGCAGACTGAGGACCAGGCCCATCGTCCCGGCGCCGTACACGATGGCTGGCCGATCATCTTCGGGCGCAAGGCGTTCCAGCCCGCGGACCGCGCACGCGACCGGCTCCACGAGTGGCGCGACGGGCGTCGGCATGCCCTCGGGCAGGGGGTGCAGGTTCGCCGCCGGGGCAGCGACGTAGTCGGCCCACGCCCCGGGGCGGTTCGCCCCGATGGCCGACCACCGCTCGCACATGTTCCCGTGGCCGCGGCGGCACGGACCGCACTGGCCGCAGTGCAACGACGGGTCGACGGCGACGAGGTCGCCGACCCGGACACCGGCCGCCTCGCGTCCGACCTCGACGACGCGACCCCACGGCTCGTGCCCGGGCACGAGCGGGAACCGGTCGGAGCCCAGGTCCCCGGCGAGCAGGTGCAGGTCGGTGCCGCAGATACCGCACCCGCCGACCTCGATGATCGCCCCGTCGACCGCCGGGCTCGGGTCGGGCACCGACTCCAGGCTCAGCGCACCCGGTCCGTGCGCGACGACGGCCCTCACGGCCGGGCCCCGACGCCGGACGTCACGGCTGGTCCATGAGCAGCAGCCCGCGCGTGACGTGACCGCCGCGCAGAGCGTCGTACGCGGCGTCGACCTCGGAGATCGGCCACCGGCCGGACACCAGCCGCTCCAGCGGAAGCCGCCCGGCGGCGTACAGGTCGACCAGCGCCGGTACGTCGACGGGTGGGTTCGACGATCCGTACTTCGAGCCGACGATGCGCTGCTCGCCGTTGAGCAGCCAACCCGGATCGAACGTGACGGTCGCGCCGTCCGGGTAGCCGGCGATGAGGACGCACGTTCCTCGAGGTCCCAGCACGGACGTCGCCAGGCCGAACGCCGGTGCCGCGCTGGTCGTCAGGAAGGCGTAGTCGACGCCGCCGCCCGAGAGGTCGCGGATCTGGTCGGCAGCGCCGGCCTCCCGCGGATCGACGCAGTGGGTCGCGCCGATCTCGCGCAGGGCGTCGAACTTCTCCGTGACCGGGTCGACGGCCACCACCGGGTAGGCACCGGAGGCCGCAGCCGCCATGAGCGCGCTCGCGCCCACCCCGCCGCAGCCCACGACGGCGACGCCGTCGCCCAGCCGGACGCGCGCGGTGTTCCGGACCGCGCCGACGCCCGTCGTGACCGCGCACCCCAGCAGCGCCGCGAGATCCAGCGGCATCCGGTCGTCGATCCGCACGACCGCCCGCTCGACGAGGACCGCCAGCGGCGCGTTGGTCGCGGGGCCGTAGTGGAACACGTCCGTGCCGTCGAGGTGGTAGCGCGTGCGCCCGTCGGCCATGCGACCCAGCGGCGGCTGCCGCTTGCACAGCGCCGGCGCACCCATGCGGCAGGTGGCGCAGTCCGCGCACCCCGGGGCCCAGGAGACGACGACCGCATCGCCGGGGCGCACGCTCGTCACGCCCGGGCCGACGCTCTCGACGACTCCAGCACCCTCGTCGCCCAGGACGATGGGCCGGGGGATCCCGGCGTGGTCGCCGTCCATCGCGTACAGGCAACTGTGGCAGATCCCGGACGCGACCATGCGGACCCGGACCTCCCCCGCCCCCGGCTCATCGACCTCGAGGTCGACCATCTGGTGCGGGGCTCCGGGCTCGAAGAACACCGGGGTCGCTACGCGCATCTCTCCTCCAGGACGTCGTGGTGGGTCAGGCCGCGGGGCCGGACAGGTGGACCTTGGTCTGCTCACCGGCGACGGCGAGGGCGAAGCCCTCCGCCGCCTGCGCCATCGGGACGACGGCCGTCACGAGCTGCTCCGACGCGGTGCCCTGCACGATCTCCTCGGCCCGGTCGAAGTCCTCGGCCGTGTACATGGCCGAGCCGATCACGGCGACCTCCTGGTCCTGCAGGACCTCGATCGCCAGCTCGACCGGTCCATGGCCGACTCCCACCACCAGCACCGACCCGCCCTTCACCGCCAGGCCGACGGCCGACTGCACGGTGGCGGGCGATGCGACGCAGTCGATGACGACGTCGGGGCGGCCGCCCAGCTCCGCCGAGACGACGGCCCGCAGGTCGGGAGCCGTCGGGTCGAGGGCAGCCCTCGCCCCGAGCGACCGAGCCCGCTCGCGCTTGCCGGCGACCGGATCGGTGAGGACGACGGCCTCGGCGTCGCTCGCCAGGGCACCGAGCAGGCAGGCCTGGCCGATCGACCCGCCACCCAGGACGGCGACCGTAGCGCCGGCGACGCCGCCGACCAGCCGCAGGGCATGTGCGACCGTGGCGAAGGGCTCGACCAACGCGGCCTGGGCGAACGTCATGCCGGCGGGCATCGGCCGGGCCGCCGCCGCCGGAACCACGAACCGGTCGGCGAACGCTCCGGGCACGTGCGAGCCGACGCCGACGAGCTCGTCGCACAGGTTCGTCCGGCCGCGACGGCAGTAGAAGCAGCGCCCGCAGGCGACGACCGGCTGCAGGTAGACGTGCTCTCCTCGGCGCGACGGCGCGACGCCCTCCCCCACCTCGACCACGACCCCGGATGCCTCGTGTCCCGGGGCGATCGGGTACGGCAGCCAGGGGTGGCCTCGCCGGAGCGTGTGCAGGTCCGAGCCGCAGATCCCCGCGAACGCCGTCTCGACGACGACCTCGCCGGGACCAGGGAGCGGGGCGGCCGCCTCCCGGACGCCGACCTCGCCCGGGCCAGTGATCCACACCTGGGGCATCGTGCTCATCGCGTGACTCCTTCCGAGTCGGGTGCGGGCCAGTCGACCGTGCCGACCTCGACGCCGGTGGTCCCGACGCGGCGCAGGTGGACGTCGCCGCCCGGTCCTGCGGGGTCCTGGTCGTCCGCGGCGGTGGTCACCGCCAGCACCGCGAGGTCCGGCCCCACGAAGGCGCAGGACGTGGGGTTGCGGGCCGGGATCTCGATCCGGCCGAGGACGCGGCCGCTCGGCGTGACGCGCAGGACGCAGGAGCCGCCCCAGACGGCGAGCCAGACGCAGCCGTCCGCGTCGACGGCCAGCCCGTCGGGCAGACCCTCGTCGGGCGCGAGCCGCAGGATCACGGTGGGCTCGCCGGGCATCCCCGTGGACGCGTCGACGTCGGCCCGGCTGAGCGTCCCGGCACCGCTGTCGACGACGTACATGACCTCGCCGGCGGCGTCCCACCCGATGCCGTTGCCGTGCGTGATGCCAGTCCAGTGCCGCTGGAGACCCTCGTCCGGGCGGAACGACCACAGCGCCCCGCCGGCGTCGACGCCACGGACCACGGTCCCCGCCCACAGCCGGCCGGCCGGCCCGGGCTTGGCGTCGTTGAAGCGTGCCCCCTGCGGCTCGTCCGGCAGCTGCGCGACCGCCACCGGCGCCGCGCGCGGGTGGTCGAGCGCGTAGGCGGTCCGTCCGCCGAGGACCAGGAGTCCGCCGTCCGAGCGCGCGCAGACGGCGACGAGCGGCTCCTCGACCGCGAGCTCGGCGCGCGACTGCGCCACGCCGCGTCGCCAGTGCAGGTCGCTGCGGTCGCAGTCGACCCACAGAAGCGTGCCGGGGCCGCCCGCCATCCACAGCGGCGACTCGCCCAGCAGGCAGCCGGCCTCGATCATGCCGACCTCGTCGGCCGCGAGGACTCTCATCGTCGCCGTCACCTGTGGTCCACGACCGGGGGGAGGCAGGCGATGACGTCGGCATCACCGTCGATCGTCAGCGTGCCGGCGGCGAAGGGAACGACGAACGTCTGGCCGGCGCGCACGGGCATGCGGCCACCGTCCCAGGCGAGCGTCCCCGCGCCGGACACCACGACCAGGACCGCGAAGGACGGCTCGGGCAGCTCGACGGGTCCGGTCGAGCGGACGCGCCAGGCGCGGAAGTAGGCGTCCGCCGCCGAGGAGAACAGGCTGCTCACCGACCCGTTCGGCGACGCGACCAGCGTCCGCGGCGCCGGCAGCACGGTGTCGCGGCGATCCGCGAACGCCGACAGGTCGAAGCACGACAGCGCCGCATCCCAGCCCAGGCCGAGCGTCGCCGCGTCCGCGTCGACACCGAACGGCTCGTGCTCGGCGAGGACGGAGAACGACGTCGGCTCCTGGAGCTCGGTGAGCATGACCCCGGGCCCGATGGCGTGCGGCGCCCCGGCGGGGACGTACACCACCATCCCCGGCTCGACGGGCAGCCGCATCATCGCGGCGAGCATCGCGTCAGCGTCCTGGCCGTCGATCCACCGGCGCATGTCGGCGAAATCCACGCCGTCCTGCATCCCGATCCACACCGCGGCGCCCGGCGAGGCGCGCATGATGACCCACCCCTCGGTCTTGCCGAAGACGCTGCCCAGCGAGCGACGGGCGAAGTCACGCGAGGGGTGGCAGTGCACCGGAAGGCGCTCGCCGGCGTCGAGCAGCTTGACCAGCAACGCCGTCGAGCCGTCGTACGCGTCGGCCAGCTCCGACCCCAGCCATTCCTGCGGCGCGGCTGCGATCGCGTCAGCGATGCGACGACCGTCCGGGAGCACCGAGATCCCGGTGCGCGGGTCGGCGTCCGGCCCGAGGATGGCCGGCGGCAACGGCACCTGGGAGCCGACCCAGTCCTCCGGGCCGTCCGCCCCCGGCGCGAGTCCGCGGAACTCGGAGATGTTCCGTCCGCCGGCGTAGTAGACCGGGACGCGGTTGTCGGCCAGCTCGAGCGGCCGGGCGCCGGTCATCGCCGGGCCGCCGGCGCGAGATCGGTCATCGCGTCCAGGCCGAAGAGCGGTCGAGGTGCGTGCACGAAGTCCAGGTACCCGAACGCGGGCGTGCTCGCACCGGGAAGGTCGAGCACGGTGGCCGACGAATGCAGGCCGCGGAAGCCGGCTCGGAAGATCGTGGCCGACCGGACGACGACGACGTCGGCGTCGGCGGGCTCCAGGCCGGCATGCCGGAACCCCTGCGGGTCGAACGTCGGAGCCGGTCGCTCGGTCACCAGGATCGCCAGGCCCGAGTCCGTCTCCACCGTCGCCCACCGGCCGAGGGCGATCTCCTGCCCGGTCATCGAGGCCCCGGTCAGCACCACCGGGGTCTCGTCGACCCGACGCACGACGCCTGTGACAGCGACCGGGCTGGACCACCGGTCGTCGAGCGTCGCCCCGAGGACGAGGTCCACCGTGGCGCCGACACCGGCCTCCCGGCATCGCGCGACGGCGGGGGCGTCGACGACCGTGGCGATCGCCCGCAGCGGCCGGCCGGCCTTCAGCAGCGCCCCGATGACCGTCGCATCGTCGGCGGTCGCACCGGCCGTCGGGGAGTCCGCGGAGTGCACGAGGATCGCCGGCCCGTCCGGGCCTGCCGGGCCGAGCGAGGCGACGGCGTCGTCGACCGGGACCAGGTCGAGCGTGAAGTCCGCCCGGGCGTTCCACGCCGCGTCCGCGACCGCCTCCGCGGCAGCGATCGCGACCTCCTCGTCGCCCGTGTACGTGACCGTCACGCCGAATCCCAGATGAGGCACGTCGAGCCACGGCTGGACCGGGAAGATCGAGACGTCGAGGACAGGACCGTGCGTCAACGCGTCGGCGAGCCGGCGGATCCCGGCCATCGGCTCGTCGGCGATCGCCTGCGCCTCCGCCGGGACGAGCATCGGCCGCTTGGCGAGGACCGTGCCGAGCCCGGGCGCCTGCCCGCCGAGCGCAGCGAGGACGAGCTCGGCGGCGCGGCGCCCGGTGGCGGCCTGGTCGACGTGGGGGTAGGTGTGGAACCCGATCACGGCGGTCGCCGAGCGAATGACCGCGGGCGTGACGTTGGCGTGCAGGTCGTGCGTGACGACGAGGGGGATCGGGCCCACCACGTACCGCGCCGCCGCCGCCAGCCGGGCGTCCGCGGCGGGGGCGTCCACGGCGACGAGCGCCCCGTGCAGGCACAGGACGACAGCGTCGAGGGGCCCGGCCTCGGCGAGGCCGACGACGAGCATCCGCTCCAGCTCGGCCATCGCGTCGGCCGCGAGGATGCCGTCGGACATCGCCCACGCGCGTACGACGGGCACCGCGTCGACTCCGGCCTCGCGCAGCCGCTCCAGTGCCCCGGCGATCTCGGTGTTGGACCCGCGGGACCGCTCGTCCGCCTCGGCCCCCGTCCACAGGCCCTGGACGGCGAAGTCGGCCAGGGTGCTCTCGCGCGGCGAGAACGTGTTGGTCTCCTGGATGATCGACGCCACCGCGACGCGCCACGGCCGGGACATCACGGCATCACCCAGCCGCCGTCGACCACGAGGACCTGGCCCGTGACGAAGCCGGAGTCCGCGCCCAGCAGGAAGGCGACCGCGCTCGCGACGTCCGCGGGGACTCCGCGCCGGCGCAGCGACTGGAGGGCGTAGAGCACGGCTTCGAGCTCCTCCTCGGTCCCGTAGTACGCCTCGTCCGGCGTACGGATCGCCCCGGGGGCGATAGCGTTGACGCGCACCCCGTCCGGACCCCACTCGCGCGCCAGGGCGCGAACGAGCCCGATGAGCGCGGCCTTCGAGGTCACGTAGGGAAGGTTGCCGGTGCGCCCGAGCAGTGGGGTGACGGACGAGAGAACGACGACGGACCCGGCCGCCGACGCGAGGTCGTCCCGGAACGCCCGGATCGTCAGAGCCGCGCCGGTGACGTTCACGGCGAGCGCGCGCTCCCAGTCGGCGGCGTCGAACTCCGCCCAGGGGCGTTGCTGCGTGACCGACGTCGCCGCCGCGCAGACGAGCCCGGTGGCCGGGCCGAGCGCGGAGCGGACCACGTCCGTCATCGCGGCGATCGCCACCGGGTCCGCGAGGTCCGCCTCCACCGAGACCGCCGAGCCGCCGGCGGCGGTCAGCTCGTCCACCAGGGCTGCGGCCGTGGCGCGCGACGGCTCGTCCGGTGCGTGGCAGACGGCGACGGCCGACCCGTCGGCGCTCGCCCGTCGGCACACCGACGGGCCGATGCCGCCGGTTGCCCCGGTGACGACCGTGACCGGCCGCACTGCGCTCATGGCGTCCGCCTCCGTGTCAGAACTTCGGGAACTTCGCGCGGAAGTCCGCCTGCATGGCGTCGGCGAACTCGCTCGCCTCGCCGTGCTCGCGGTGGTACTCGTGGTAGAAGCGCAGCTTGTCCTGGTCGATCTCGACGCCGAGACCCGGACCGGTGGGGACGTCGAGGCGTCCGTCCCGGAACTCGAACGGCACGGTGATGATGTCGTCCGCCTGCTCGATGAGGTGCGTGTCGATCGAGTGGCTCACCATCGGCTCCGCCGCCGCGACGTGGAGGACCGCGGCGGTCGAGATGCCGAGCTCGCGGTCGCTGTGCAGGCTCATCCCGATGTTGAAGGTCTCGCACACCTTCGCGAGCTGCAGAACCGAGCTGGGACCGCCCCAGAAGTGCACGTCCCCGAGGATCACGTCCAGGGCGCGCGTGCGCACCGCCAGCGGGATCTGCTCGAACGTCACGCAGCACATGTTCGTCGCGAGCGGCACCGGCGTGCGCTGACGCACGAGGGACATGCCCTCGATCCCCCAGGTCGGGTCTTCGCAGAACTCGAGGTCGTAGTCGGCGAGCTCGTTGAGGACGCGGATGCTCGTCTCGACCGACCACACCGCGTTCGGATCGATCCGCAGGTAGCGCAGCCGCCCGGCGAGCCGCTCGCGCATCAGGCGGACGGACCGGATCTCCTCCTCCGGGGTCAGCACGCCGTTCTTGAACTTGATGTCCCGGAAGCCGTACAGGTCGAACAGCTCGTCGGCGTGGTCGGCCGCGTTCTCGGCACGGTCCCCGTCGCCGACCTCGGTCGTCGACGCGTACCGGTAGAAGACGTACGCCGCGAACTCGATGCGTTCGCGCTCGATCCCTCCCCACAGGTCGCCGCAGCGCTTCCCGAGGATCTTGCCGACGAGGTCCCAGCAGGCCATCTCGACGGCGGTGCCGGCGAGCTTCGCGGCACCGACCAGGGCCAGTTGCTCCGACGTCATGCGGAACACGCTGAACCGACGCGTGATCCGGCCGACCTCGAGCGGGTCGAGACCGATGAACAGGTCGCGGTGGAGCTCGATCGCGCGGACGATCTCGTCGCCGCCGCGCGTCTCCCCGATGCCCACCAGCCCCTCGTCGGTGATGAGCTCGACGATCGTGCGGGTCGTCGTGACCTCGACGCCGAACGACCACCGCAGCGGACGCTTGAGCGGAACAGTGACGGGCGTCGCGCGGACGTCGACGATGCGCATGGGGTCCTTTCGGAAGACGGCAGGCGAGACGGGCGGGCGGTCAGGCGACGGAGAGAGCCTGCCGCACCGCGGCGAGGGTGAGGTCGACGTCGTCCTCGGAGTGTTCGCGGGAGAGGAACCACGTGCCACGCGGAAGGACCCGGCCCCCCCGCTCCAGCAGCGCGAGCGCGAACCGTCCGTAGCCGGCGCGGTCGGCCGCGAGCGCCTCCCGGTAGTTGCGGGCGCCCAGGGCCCCGAAGCGCACGTGGAAGACCGCCGGGTAGCCGACGATCGAGACCTCCATGCCGGCGTCGTCGAACGCCGACCGCAGGCCCGACATCAGCGCGGACCCGGTGCGGGCGATCGTCGCGTAGACGTCGCCGTCGGCGATCGTGCGCAAGGTGGCCACGGTGGCGGCCATCGAGACCGACTGCGTGTTGTACGTGCCGCCATGGAGCACCGTGCGGTTGCTGAGGAGCTCCATGAGGTCCGCACGACCGACCAGCGCAGCGACCGGGAACCCGCTCGCCAGCGCCTTGCCCAGGACGGTGAGGTCCGGGAGCACGCCGAGCGCCTCCTGGGCACCGCCGGGGGCGACCCGGAAGCCGGTGATGACCTCGTCGAAGATCAAGATCGTGCCCGTCGCGTCGCACGCGGCCCGCACGGTCTCCAGGAAGCCCGGCTGCGGGAGGATCCCCG
>JAFIHP010000300.1 GCA_017849335.1 Actinomycetales bacterium
CGGGGACGCGACGAACGGCGGGTCCCTCGGGGACAGCACCGAGGTCCTGCGGGCGCTCCTGGCCCGCCGTGCCGCCGGAATGGCCACCGGGCCGTCCGCTCTCAGCATCACCGATCCCGCGGCCGTCGTCTCGGCGACGAAGGCCGGTCCGGGAGCGACCGTCGACATCGCGGTGGGCACGGGGCCGGACGGGACGCTCAACGCCCGGACGCCCCTGCGCGGTGTCGTCCGCCGCCTGTGGGACGGGACGTTCGCGTACTCGCACCCGGCCGCGGCCGGAGTCGTGGACACCCCGGGGCCTACTGCCGTCGTCGAGGTCGGCGACATCACGCTCGTCCTGCACACGCGCCCCGTCCGCGTGATCGACCCGTCCATCTACCTCGCCGGCGGCATCGACCTCGCGCAGCAACGGCTGCTGCAGGCGAAGTCGCACGTGTCGTATCGCGCCGGGTTCGACCCGGTCTCCACGGGCAGCGTCCTGGCCGACACGATCGGGCCGACCGCGGCCAACCTCGCGTCCCTGCCCTTCGCGAAGCGCCCGCGCCCGCTGTTCCCGTTCGAGGACGCGGTGTGGGACCCGCCGGCGTAGGCGCCGACGGTCACCGAGCGAGCGCGAGAAGCAGGAGCAGACCGGCGACGGCGACGAGGCTGCCCGTGACGATCGCCGGGTCCGGTCGCCGCTGGTGGCGCACCCACTCGATCCCGATGACCATGAGCGGCAGGGTGGCGAGCACGGACTGGATGACGACCACGTCGCCGACCTGGACGGCGAGGATCGTGAGCAGGAAGCTCGCGGTCACGAAGGTCGACCGGACGGCCAGCGGGGGGATGTCGCCGAGCCGGACAGCGGTGGGCGGCGCGATGACCAGGTAGACGAGGGCGGCCAGTCCGGCACGCACGACGTAGGTCTCGGGCAGGCCGACGCCCTCCGCGGCGAGGAGGGCGGTGAACACCGTGAGCAGGCCCGTGCCGAGACCGAGCGCGAGCAGGATCGAGACCGTGCCGACGGAGCCGATGCCCGAGAAGCTGCGGCGAAGGGGGATGAGCGAGCCGAGCATGAGGGCGAGCACCGCGAGGACCGTCAGCGGCTGCAGCCGCGTCCCGAGAAGCAGGGGAGCGGCGACCAGCGTGGCCGCCGGGGCGAGGGCCTGGCCGACCGCGACGCCCGATGCGCGCCCGCGCGTGATGAGCGTGAAGATGCACGCGGTGGTCCCGCAGAGCAGGACCACCGAGCCCAGGTGCAGGGGCAGAACGGGCCAGGTCAGCGTGTGCCAACGGGGACCGAGGGCGATCAGCGGGACCACGAGCAGGGCGTTGATCGCGAACAGGGGGCCGACGGCCTGCCAGGTCGGCATGCGCAGCGAGATCGACTTCGTGAGGTAGGTGCCGACCGCCCCGGCGAACGTCGCTGCCACCGACAGGGCGAGGACGAGCACGGCCGCGCCTGCTCAGCCGGCGGTGGGCGTCGTGGGTCCTGCCGGCTGCGGTCGTGCACCGTCGAACGTCACCGGCACGCCCGGGACGCGCAGGCCGGCACCGGGCAGGTCGACGAGGATCCCGGTCCGCTGGGCCTGGGGGTCGGACAGGAGATCCTCCGGACGCTGGACGGCGTCCACCGGGAGCCCCGCCGTGCTCAACCGCTGAGCCCAGTCGTCCGCCGATGCGGACGCGAGCGTCCGCTCGAGTTCGGTCCGCAGCGCAGCGGAGTGGGCGCTGCGATCGGCGTTCGTGATGAAGCGCTCGTCGGCGAGCAGGTCGGTCCGGTCGATCGCCTCGCACAGGCGCACGAACAGGGCGTCGCCCCCGATGCCCAGGCAGATCTCGCCCGCGCCCGTGGCGAAGATCCCGTACGGCGCGAACGCCGGATGGCCGCTCCCGTGGCGGCCCGAGGGCTGGCCGGTGACCTGGTGGGCAGCGACGTGGTACGCGACCCAGCTGGCGCCGGTCTCGAACAGGGAGGTGGCGACCGCGCCCCCGTGGCCGGTTCGCTCGCGTTCGTACAGCGCCGTGACGACCCCGAGGGCGAGCCATGTCCCGGCGCCCACGTCGAGGATGGAGACGCCGGCCCGGACCGGCGGGCCGTCCGCGGTGCCGGTGACCGCGGCGATGCCGGTCCGCGCCTGGAGCACGGCGTCGTAGCCGGGCTTGTCCCGCTCGGGGCCGGACGGGCCGTAGGCCGACAAGGAGGCGTGGATCAGCCGGGGGTGGTCGGTGGCCAGCGAGGCGGCATCCAGCCGCAACCCCTCGAGCTTGCCGGGCCGCAGGTTCGTGACGAGGACGTCGGCCCCGTCGAGCAGGTCGTCCAGCGCCTGGCGCCCGTCGGGCGTCCGGACGTCGAGGACGACCACGTCCTTGCCGCGGTTGACGACCTCGAAGTAGGCCGAGGAGTCGCCGCGCACCGGCGACATCCGGCGGCAGTCGTCGCCCCGGGGGCCTTCGACATGGACGACGGACGCGCCGAGGTCGGCGAGGACCGCGCTGGCGAACGGGGCGGCGACGTTCGACGTGAGGTCGACGACCCGGATGCCGCCGAGGGGCCGGGGCGAGAGCATCAGGCGGGCGGGGTGAAGGCGGTCGTGCGGGTCATGCCGGCGGCGCGGCCTTTGGCGGACACGACCAGGGCCATCTTGCGGGAGGCCTCGTCGATCATCTCGTCGCCGAGCATGACCGCGCCCCGCGCCCCGCCCTCCGCCGAGGTGTAGTAGTCGTACGCGTCCAAGATCAACTCCGCATGGTCGTAGTCGTCCTGCCGCGGACTGAACACCTCGTTCGCCGCCGCCACCTGATCCGGATGCAGCACCCACTTCCCATCGAACCCCAACGCCGCCGACCGGCCCGCGACCCGCCGGTAGCCGTCCAGGTCCTTGATCGCCAGATACGGCCCATCGATCGCCTGCTTGTCGAACGCCCGCGCCGCCATCAGAATCCGCATCAAGATGTAGTGATACGCATCCCCCACGTCATACCCCGGCGGCTGCTCCCCGACCACCAGCGACTTCATGTTGATACTCGCCATGAAATCCGCCGGCCCGAAAATGATCGTCTCCACCCGCGGACTGGCCTGCGCGATCGCATCCACGTTGATCAACCCCAACGCGTTCTCGATCTGCGCCTCGATCCCGATCCGCCCCACCTCCAGGCCGACCTGCTTCTCGATCTGCGTGATCAGCAGATCCAACGCCACGACCTGCTCCGCGGTCTGCACCTTCGGCAGCATGATGCAGTCCAGGTTCGCCCCCGCCCCCTCGACCACCTCGACCACATCCGCATACGTCCACTGCGTCGTCCAGTCATTGACCCGGACCGTGCGCGTCTTCCCCTCGTACCCGCCCGCGTTCAACGCCGCCACGATGTTCTTGCGCGCCTCCGGCTTCGCGATCGGCGCGACCGCATCCTCGATATCCATGAACACCTGATCCGCCGCCAACCCCCGCGCCTTGTCCAACATCTTCGGACTCGACCCCGGAACCGCCAAACACGAACGACGCGAACGCAACACCGAAGAACTCCTGACGTCGGAAGTGGTGGAAACGATACCAGGTCTCGCTGCACGCCGACGCGGGTCGCCGCTCAGCCGGCGTCGCTCAGGCCGCCTCGGTCGGGGCGACTGCCGAGCCCGGCCGGCCCGCACGGCGCACCATCGTCCAGGTCAGCAGTGCGAGCGCGCCCCAGATCAGACCGAAGCCGATCCACTCGCCGGTGGTCATCGGCTCGTCGAAGACCGTCAGCCCGAGCACGAGGATGATCGTCGGGCAGATGTACTGCAGCATGCCGACGATCGTCAGCGGGAGCCGCTGGGTCGCGGCGCCGAACGCGAGCAACGGGAGCGCGGTGATGGGGCCGAGGAGGACGACCAGCAGGGGCACGGGAAGGGAGCCCGTCGTCCCGCTGCCGGTCAGTCCCGAGCCTGAAACGAGGAGGATGGCGAGCGCGGCGGGAAGGAGCACCGCGGTCTCGACCGTCAGGCCCTCGACCGTCCCGATGTCCAGGCGCTTGCGGATCAGCCCGTAGGTGCCGAAGCTCACGGCGAGGACGAGGCCGACCCACGGGACCAGTCCAGACGACGCCGTGATGACCACGACGCCGACCGCGGCCAGCGCCACGGACGTCCACTGGGTCGCGGTGAGCCGCTCGTGGAGCACGAGGACCGCGAGCACCACGGACACGAGCGGGTTGATGAAGTACCCGAGCGATGCGTCGACGACATGTCCGGACGTGACGGCGAAGACGTAGGTCAGCCAGTTGGTCGCCAGCAGGACGGCGGCCGCGGCGAGCCAGCCGACCCGACGGACCGTGAGGACGCGGCGGACGTTCGACCACCGTCGGCCGATCGCCGTCACGAGCAGGAGGAACACCAGCGCCCAGGTGACGCGGTACGCGACGATCACCAGCGGCGGCAGTTCCTCCAGCAGCCGGAAGTACAACGTGAGCAGGCCCCAGGCCGCGTAGGCCGCCGAACCATAGACGAGCCCCGCACCGAACTGATCGGTGCGGGGCTGCGTACCCCGAAGGCTGTCTCGGCTCAGGCGACGGTCCAGGTGTCGCCACCGGTGAGCAGCGACTGCAGGTCACCGGAGCCCTTGGCCGCGACGACCTCTGCCAGCTGCTCACGCACGAGCCGATCGTAGGAGGGGCGCGAGATGTCCCGGAAGACGCCGATCGGCGTGTTCGTCAGCGTGCGCGGGTTCGCCAGCCGCGACAGCGCGAAGGCGAGACCCGGGTCCTTGGCGGTGGAGTCGTGACGCAGGATCGCGTCCTCGCCCACCTCGGCGACGTCGACGACCTTGAGGTGGCCGTCCGCCAGGCGGGCGACGCCCTTCTCGCCGTCGCGCCCGAAGCGGATCGGCTCCCCGTCGGACAGGCGGATGAGCGTGTCGTCGCGGGTGTCGTTGTCCTTCAACGGCTCCCACGCGCCGTCGTTGAAGATGTTGCAGTTCTGGTAGATCTCGACCAGCGCCGCGCCCTCGTGCGCGGCGGCCCGGCGCAGCACCTCGGTCATGTGCTTGCGGTCGGAGTCGATCGTGCGCGCGACGAAGGTCGCCTCCGCGCCGAGCGCGAGGGAGACCGGGTTGAACGCGTAGTCCAGGGAGCCCTCGGGGGTGGACTTGGTGATCTTGCCCTGCTCGGACGTGGGGGAGTACTGACCCTTCGTGAGGCCGTAGATCCGGTTGTTGAACAGGAGGATCTTCAGGTTGACGTTGCGCCGGAGGGCGTGGATCAGGTGGTTGCCGCCGATCGACAGCGAGTCGCCGTCTCCGGTGATGACCCAGATCGACAGGTCGGGGCGGCTGATGGCCAGGCCCGTCGCGATCGCCGGCGCGCGCCCGTGGATCGAGTGCATGCCGAAGGTGTTCATGTAGTACGGGAACCGCGACGAGCAGCCGATCCCGGAGATGAACACGATGTTCTCGCGCGCGAGCCCGAGCTCGGGCAGGAAGCTCTGGACGTTCGACAGGATCGAGTAGTCACCGCATCCCGGGCACCAGCGGACCTCCTGGTCGGACTTGAAGTCCTTCGCGGTGACCGGGATCTGGGTCTTCGGCACGAGGCTCAGGGCGGGGTAGGTGTCGGTCATCGCTGGCTCGCTTCGTGGCTCGTGGCTCGGGGTGGGATCGACGTCGCGGTCATGCGTTCGTGGCGTGCAGGTCGCCGGCCGGGAGGTGGCCGCCCTGGAGGGAGGAGACCGCCGCGGTGATCGCGGCGACGAGCTCGGTCGACTTGAACGGCATCCCGCGGACCTGGTTGATGCCCTGCACGTCGACGAGGTACTTCGCCCGCAGCAGCATGCTCAGCTGGCCGAGGTTCATCTCGGGGACGAGCACCCGCCGGTAGCGGCGCAGCACATCGCCGGTGTCGGAGGGGAACGGGTTGAGGTGGCGCAGGTGCGCCTGGGCGACCTTCACCCCGGTCCGTCGCGTGATCTCGCAGGCGGCGCCGATCGGTCCGTAGGTCGAGCCCCAGCCCAGGACGAGCACCTCGGCGTCGCCGGTCGGGTCGTCGACCCACAGGCCCGGGATCGAGTCGGCGATGGCGTCGACCTTCGCCTGACGCAGGCGGACCATGAGGTCGTGGTTCTCCGGGTCGTACGAGATGGCCCCGGTGCCGTCGGCCTTCTCGAGGCCGCCGATCCGGTGCTCCAGGCCCTTGGTCCCCGGGACGGCCCACGGGCGAGCGAGGGTCTCGGGGTCACGCTTGTACGGCTTGAACACCTCGGTGCCGTCTGCCGTCACGTCGTTCGGACCGGTCGCGAAGCCCGGGTCGATGACCGGGAGGTCGTCGACCGTGGGAACGAGCCACGGCTCGGACCCGTTCGCCAGGTAGCCGTCGGACAGCAGGAACACCGGAGTGCGGTAGGTGACGGCGATGCGGGCCGCCTCGATCGCGGCGTGGAAGCAGTCAGACGGGGACTGCGGGGCGATGACCGGCACGGGCGACTCGCCGTTGCGGCCGAACATCGCCTGCAGCAGGTCCGACTGCTCGGTCTTGGTCGGAAGTCCCGTCGACGGTCCGCCGCGCTGGACGTCGACGATGATCAGCGGCAGCTCGAGCGACACGGCCAGGCCGATCGCCTCCGACTTCAGCGCGACACCGGGTCCGGAGGTGGTCGTGACCGCGAGGGCGCCGCCATACGCGGCGCCGATCGCCGAGCCGATGCCCGCGATCTCGTCCTCGGCCTGGAACGTCATGATCCCGAAGCGGTGGTTCTTGGCCAGCTCGTGGAGGATGTCCGAGGCGGGCGTGATCGGGTACGAGCCGAGGAACAGCGGCAGTCCCGAACGCTGCGATGCGGCGATCAGGCCGTACGCGAGCGCCGGGTTCCCGGTGATGTTGCGGTACGTACCCGCGGGTAGCGGTGCCGGCGACACCTCGTACTGGACGGAGAAGGCCTCGGTGGTCTCGCCGAAGGACCAGCCGGCCTCGAAGGCGGCGAGGTTCGCGGCGAGGATCGTCGGCTTGCTGGCGAACTTGCGCTCGAGGAACGCCCGGGTGCCCTCCGCCGGCCGGGAGTACAGCCACGACAGCAGGCCGAGGGCGTACATGTTCTTCGAGCGCTCGGCCTCCTTCTTCGTCAGGTCGAACCCCTTGAGCGCCTCGACGGTCTGCGAGGTCAGGGCGATGGCGTGGACGTTGTACGGCTCGAGCGTGCCGTCCTCGATCGGGTTCGCCGCGTAGCCGACCTTCTCCAGGTTGCGCTTGGTGAACTCGTCGGTGTTGACGATGATGTCCGCCCCGCGGGGCAGGTCCTTGAGGTTCGCCTTGAGCGCCGCCGGGTTCATCGCCACGAGCACGTTGGGCGCGTCGCCCGGCGTCGTGATGTCGTGGTCGGCGAAGGCGAGCTGGAACGCCGAGACGCCGCCGATGGTTCCCGCTGGCGCCCGGATCTCGGCCGGGAAGTCCGGCAGGGTCGACAGGTCGTTGCCGAGGCCGGCGGTGTCGGAGGTGAACCGGTCACCGGTCAACTGCATGCCGTCGCCGGAGTCCCCGGCGAACCTGATGACGACGCGGTTGAGGCTGACGACCTGCTTGCTCAACGAGATCCCCTTGTCGGGCGGGTGGGTGGCGGCACGACGCCCGTGCGAGTGCTAGGACGTCCTTCGAGGTTACACCCGTGTTTCGCAGGGTGGTATTACGTACGTCACAAAGTCGTCGCGGAGTCGCGGGCTACCCTGCCCGTGTGGCAGAGGTCGACGTTCCCCCGCGGGTCTTCCGGCTGCCGTCGGCGCCGGGCACGCGCGTCGTCGTGGCCAGCGCCGGCCTCGCCTGCTGCGCGATGGAGGTGGAGTCCGCCGTACGCCGCGGACTCCTCGTCGCGCACACCGGGTCGATCGAGCCCGGTGATCGCTGCCTGCTGCTGGTCGCGGGCACGGTGACCGAGGCGCTGGGGCCGGCTGTCCGCCGGCTCCTGGTGGACCTGCCGGCGGGCACCCGCGTCGTCTCGTTCGGAGCCTGCGCCGCGAGCGGCGGGCCGTACTGGGACGCGCCTACGGTGCTGTCCGGGGTCGACCAGCTCGTCGAGGTCGACCGTTACGTGCCCGGCTGCCCCCCTCGGCCCGACGACCTCGTGGCGGCATTGGCCGACCTCGTCGGCTCGGGCGCGGCATGAGCGCCGACGAGGTGCGGGACGTCGCCGTGCCGGACTGGCTCACGGTCGCGACCGATCTCGTCGCTGACGGCCTCGGCTACCTCGACGTGCTCGCGGGCGTGGACCGCGGCGATGCCGTCGAGGTCGTGGCGCGCCTCGTCGACCCCGAGCGGGCGGGCCAGCGGTCCGTCCGACTGGTCACGCGGGTCGGGGACGGTGACGCCCTGCCGAGCCTGACCGCGCTCCTGCCGGCGGCCGGGTGGCACGAGCGCGAGCTGGCCGAGATGTTCGGGGTCCAGGTCGTCGGTCATCCGGGACTTCGGCCGCTGCTGCGACGTCAGCACGCCGGCCGGCCGCCGCTTCGGCGGTCGACGGTGCTCGCCGCCCGCGTGGGGCGGCCCTGGCCCGGGGCGACGGAGGCGTCGGGGGGCGGATCGCGGCGGCGACAGGCGCCGCCCGGGGTCGCGGTCTCCTGGCTCGACGAGGACGACGCATGAGCGAGGTCTCCCACGCCGCGATCGCCCTTGTCCCCGCGAGCTGCACCTCGTGCCTGATCTGCGTGCGGGAGTGCCCGGCCTGGTGCATCGAGCTGGACAGCCACGTCGAGCAGGTCAGCGAGCCGGGTGCGCGGCGTCCGCGGTCGGTCAGCGTCCTGGACCGGTTCGCGATCGACTACGCGCTGTGCATGTACTGCGGGATCTGCGTCGACGTCTGCCCCTTCGACGCGCTCCACTGGGTCGGCGCTCCGGTCGAGCCGGCCGGTACCCGGGGGGACCTCGTCCTGGGGACCGACGAGCTCGCCGGCCTCGCGGCGCCGACCGCCCCCGGGGAGGACTGGACGCGGGATGAGCGCGGCGGGGCGCGTGGGTGACCGGTCCGAGGCGGTCGTCTGACAGGATGTCGCCGCAGACCGACCCCCTGAGGAGCCCGACCATGACGGTCCTGTCCACCAGCCGCCTGCTCGCCCCCCTGGCCCTGGCCGCCGTCACCGCGCTCGTCGTGGGCTGCGCGCCCCAGGAGACCGCGTCGGAGACCTCCGCGGCGAGCTCGGCGGCGTCGAGCGCCGCGGCCAGCGAGGCCGCGAGCGCGGCAGCCTCGGCCTCCGCGTCGGCTGCCGCCGTGGACGAGTGCTCCAAGGACAACCTCACCCTGCTCACGCCCGGCACGCTGACGATCGGCACGGACAGCCCGGCCTATCCGCCCTACTTCGAGGACGACGACCCGTCCAACGGCAAGGGGTTCGAGTCGGCGGTGTCCTACGCGGTCGCGAAGCAGCTGGGCTTCTCGCCCCAGGAGGTCACCTGGGTCACGGTGCCGTTCAACAAGTCCTACGCGCCGGGAGCCAAGGACTTCGACTTCGACATCAACCAGATCTCGATCACGCCGAAGCGGCAGAAGGCGGTCGACTTCTCGGACGGCTACTACACGGTCAACCAGGCGGTCGTCGCGCGGAAGGACTCGCCGATCGCGAACGCGACGACCCTGGCCGAGCTCCAGGCCGCCAAGCTCGGTGCCCAGGTCGGGACGACCAGCCTCGACTTCATCAACAACGTCGTGAAGCCGGCTGAGCAGCCGTACGTGTACAACGACACCAACGACGCGAAGAGCGCACTGAACGCCGGTCAGATCGACGGCATCGTCGTCGACCTTCCGACGGCGTACTACATCACCGCCGTCGAGATGCCCAAGGCGAAGATCGTCGGCCAGTTCGAGGCGACCGCGGACGGTGAGCAGTTCGGGCTGCTGTTCGCCAAGGGCAACCCCCTGGTGACCTGCGTCAACAAGGCCCTCGCCGCGCTCTCGGACAGCGGAGAGCTGAAGGCGATCCAGGACCAGTGGCTCGCCGGCGACACGGCGCCCTACTTCCAGCAGTAGCTCGCTCGGCCGGGACGGCCGCGCCGTGACGCGACGATGACGATGCCCGGGGGGCCGGCGACCGTGCCGGCCGCCGGGACGGCCGTCCCGTACCGCGACCCGATCCGGCAGGCGGCGCTGCGCCGCCGCGGCCGGCGCAACGCGTTCGTCGGCATGGTCAGCCTGATCGCGTTCGTCGTCGTCATCGGCGCGCTCGTGGTGCGCACGCCCGGCTGGCCGACCGTCCAGGAGACGTTCTTCAGCGGGGAGCAGTTCGCCGACTCGTTCCCGGGCCTGCTGGAGGCCTTCTGGCTCAACGTCCGCATCTTCCTCGTCGCGGAGCCGCTGATCCTCGTGGTCGGCATCCTGGTCGCGCTCGCCCGCACGCTGCGCTCGCCGGTCTTCCTTCCGCTGCGCGTCGTCGCGACGATCTACGTCGACGTCTTCCGCGGCGTGCCGACGATCCTGGTGATCTTCCTGCTGGGCTTCGGCGTGCCGGCGCTGAACCTGCAGGGCGTGCCGATCGACCCCGTGCTGTGGGGGACCGTTGCGCTGATCCTCTCGTACGGCGCGTACGTCGCCGAGGTGTTCCGGGCCGGCATCATGTCGGTCCACCCCAGCCAGCGCATGGCTGCTCGTTCCCTCGGTCTGTCCGTCTCCCAGACGAACCGCTACGTCGTCCTGCCGCAGGCTGTCCGCAACGTCGTGCCGCCGCTGCTCAACGACTTCATC
>JAFIHP010000301.1 GCA_017849335.1 Actinomycetales bacterium
AAGCTCGCCGAGCTGACCGGCGTCCCGGGGGTCCAGGAGGGAGGCGAACGGCGTGCCCGCCTCGATGCTGCCGTCCGACGACCAGGAGACGGCCCGGTCCGGACCGACCTGAACGAGCAGGTCGCCGGCCTGGGTACCGAGCGCAGCGGCGGTCAGCAACGCCGAGTCGGGCTCTGTCATCTCACCGCCATCCACCGAGCGAGGGCCGGAGTCGGCCACCACCCATGCTAGGGCCGAGGTGTTCCGCGCCGGTTGCGGCGAGTGTGCCGGGGAACCCGTGCGCAGGCCGTACCGTCGGACCTGCGACCGGAAGGGGTCCCATGAACACGATCCGTCGAACCATCGTCGCCGTCGCCACCGCGGCTGCCCTGGCGACCGCGCTGGCCGCTCCCGCCGTCGCTGGCGACACGGGCGCCCCCCTGCGCAGCCCGGTGGGGGACTGGCGTACGAGCACGCACGGCGTCAAGCAGACCATCACGTTCACGTCGGACGGTCAGGTCTACGGGGACTCCGGCTGCAACCGCTTCACCGGCAAGTACACGACCGACGGTGATCGGATCTCGATCGGGCCGCTCGCCTCGACGATGATGGCCTGCCCGCAGCGGCAGATGGACGCCGAGGCGACGTTCCTGACCCGGATCCAGGCGGCGGTCGGCTACACGGCCACCAAGAAGGTGCTGAAGATCTTCGCGCCCAAGGACATGGTCCGTTTCGTCAGGGCGTGATCGAGCCCGACGTGACCGCCCGGCCGGCGTCGTCGAACGTCAGGTAGGAGACGCCCGCGGCGTCGCGGGGGAGGGCGTCGGCGCCGTCCGTCCCCAGGGCGACGTGGATCTTCTGCGTGCTCCACTTCGTGATGTCGAGCAGGAGCTCGGCCAGCTCGGCGTCGGTGAAGTGCTCGTGCGCCTGACGGGCCAGCTCGTCGGAGACCTCCGTCGGACGCCAGATCATCGCGTCGGTCAGCCGCAGCGCCACCTTGTACCGCTCGTCCAGGTCACTGCGCTCGTAGACGTCGATCTTGTCGGTCATGTCGCCTCCGACGCCGGCCGCGACGGCGTCCGCGAGCCGGAGCGTCTGGCAGATCCGGCAGTCGTGCTGGCGCGCGCAGCGCAGTCGGACCAGCTCGGTCGTCGTGGCGTCCAGGAGACCCGAGCGCACGACGGCGTCCTGGTATGCGGCCAGCTCCCCGACGAGCGCGGCGTCGCGGTTGGCCGGCCGCCCGTCGGCTCCGAGGCGGACCCGCGGACCGCGGGGGAGGCCGGTCACCCGAGGCCGCCGAGCAGTCGGTCGGCCATCACCGACAGGCGCGTGCGCGCCTCCCAGGCGTACGACGCCATCACGAGGTCCGCGAGGGCACCGGGTGGCAGGAGGGCGTCCGCCGCACGCACGGTGGCGTCGTCGGTCGAGGACACGTCGAGCAGCATCTGGTCGATCACCGCCACCGCCGCACGGCCACGCTCGTCGACCGGCTCAGGGGGCGTCGGGCCGTCGGCCACGAGGTGCGTGACCCGGGCGCGGGCGATCGCGAGGAGGTCCGGGTCGACCACGTCCTCGGCCCGGCGCTGCACCGCGTCGAGCAGTCCGACCGCCTCCGGCTGGAGATCGCGAAGCGTCATCGCCGCATCCTAGGCACGGATGCGAGGATGCCCGCGTGCCGCAGCCGGACCTCGTCCTCATGGACCTCGACGGGACCATCACCGACTCGATCCCGGGGATCCTGCGCTGCCTGCGGCTCGCGCTGCCGACGCTCGGCCTCGAGGACATCTCCGACACCGAGCTCCAGACGTGGCTCGGCCCGCCCCTGCGCGTGACCGTGCTCGAGCGGTACGGCCGCTCCGAGACCGATCTCGACGTCTTCGTCGAGGCGTACCGCGCGAACTACTTCGGCGGCGGGGAGTACGAGTTCACGGTCTTCCCCGGGATGGCGGACCTGGTCGCCGACATCGGTCGGTCAGACGTCCGTCTCGTGCTCGCGACCGCGAAGCCCATCGAGTCGGCTGAGCGCGTGCTCGATCGTGCCGGGCTGCGCCGCCACTTCGACTTCGTCAGCGGGACCGAGCTCGACCTGCTGCGGCAGGACAAGCCGTCGGTCATCGCGCACGGCCTCGCCGGCGTCGGACTGGACCCCGCGACCGTCGACGCCGTGATGGTCGGCGATCGCAAGGAGGACGTGCTCGGCGGCCGGCACCACGGCATGAGGACCGTCGGCGTGCGCTGGGGCTACGCCGAACCCGGCGAGCTCGACGGTGCCGAGCCGACGCGCTCCGTGGACGATGCCGACGACCTGCGCGCCTACCTGGGCTTCTGAGCGACCGTCCCGCGAACGTTCGTCGACGTCCCGGAGAACTCTTGCCCCGGCGCGTCTTCGCGGAGTGCGTGACGGTCGGGTGCGACCTACCGTGACGGCATGGTCCGCGCTGCGGTGTTCGACCTCGACAACACCCTCGTGCGCGGATCGTCGTTGTTCCACTTCGGGGCCTTCGCCGCGTGGCACGGGCTCATCCCGCCGGGTCACGTGCTCCGCTTCGCGTGGGCCGAGGCGCGGTACGCACGCGGCGGGGGAGAGCCGGTAGCCGCGTCGTCGAGCCTGGCGGCACGCGTGCTTCCGCTGGTGCAGGGCCAAGATCGCGTCCGCATGGTCCGCCTCGCCCGCGCGTTCGCCGAGCGGCGCCTTCATCGGCTGGTGCTGTCCGCGACCATGGCCGAGCTCGCCCGGCACAAGCGCCGGGGCCGTCCGGTCTTCCTGGCCACGGCGAGCCCGCAGGAGCTCGCCGACGCCGTCGTGTGGCGACTGGGCATCACCCTGTCGTTCGGCACCGTCGCGGAGGTCATCGACGGGCGGTACACCGGTGCGCTGACCGGGCCGCTGTGCCACGACCCGGCGAAGGCCGCCCGCGTTCGCGCAGGACTGGCCGAGCAGGGGATCGACCTCGCCGACTGCGCGATCTACTCCGATTCGGTGCACGACCTGCCAATGCTGGTCGCCGGCGCGACGCCGTACGCCGTCAACCCCGACGCCGAGCTGGCACGCATCGCCCGCCGCAACGGCTGGACGATCATCGACGGATCCCGGGACCGGTACCTCGACGAGTACGCCCGGCTGCAGGCGTACCCCTTCGTGTTCTGAACGTCCCCCTCCCCGCCGGTGTTGAGGTTCCGAGGGATTCACGGGCGCTGAATCGCCACTAACCTCAACACGGGCGGGGTGCTCGGCTCAGCCGACTCGGGTCAACGTCCCCAGTCCGTTGTCGTCGAGACGCTCGATCCAGACCGTTCCCTTCGCGCGATCGAACCGGACCGCCGACCGCGCCATGATCGTCTCGCCCTGCGGGACGTACGAGAACAGGTCGCGTTCCCACGACGTCAGCGGGAACACCTTCGGATGGTCGCTCGGTCCGAGCCGCAGTGACAGCCCCGTCCCACGGCGGACGACCACGGCATTCCCGACGTAGTCGTTGTGATACGTGCCGGTGTAGGCATCCAGCGGGGCCGACGGCTTCGCTCCGGCGGGCGGAGTCCGGTCGGCGAGCAGGCTGCGGTCGGTCAGCAGCGGGCCATAGGCGTCCAGGTACGTGGACAGCCAGTCACGACTCTGGGAGCCGGTCATGGCGATGTCCATGAACGCCGCCCCGATCCCCTCGACCGCTCCCACGGGCGTGGCGTTGCTGAGAACGACGATGCCCAGGTTCGCCGAGGGCAGCAGGTTCACGAACGAGGCTGCTCCGGTGGCGAACGCCCCGCTGTGGGACCACCGGACGGCGCCGGTTCCGGTCACGTCGACGTTCAGCCCGTATCCGTACCACCCGGACCGTGCGGCCGGCTCGACCGCGGCCGCGCTGGTGATGTGGGGCTGACGCATGACCTGGAGGGTGTCGGCATCGATGAGGGACCGGCCGTCGAGCGTGCCGTTCCCGAGCTGGAGGGCGAGCCAGCGGTTCATGTCGTTGACCGAGGAGCTGAGGCTGCCAGCCGGCGCCTCGGCGTCCGCATCGAAGGTCTCCTCGTGCGTCCAGACGCCGTTGACCCGCTCGTGGCTGACTGCGCGGTCCGGGCGGGCGAGGTAGTCGGCGAAGCGGTAGCTGGACCGCGTCATGCCGGCGGGGTCGAACAGCGCGACCTTGGCGAGGGTCGGCCAGCTCATGTGCGCAGCGCGGGCAGCCGCGACACCGCCGGTCATCATGCCGAGGTTCGTGTAGGCGAACTGCGCCCGGAAGGGATCCAGGGGGACGTAGCGCAGGCGCTGCACGATGGTGGCCCGGTCGAAGCCGAGGTCCTCCAGATCGTCGCCGATGTGCGCCGGCAGGCCGCTGCGGTGGGCGTACATGTCCGCGATGGTGACGTTCTTCGTCACGGAGGGATCCGACAGCTGCAGCTCGGGCACGTACTCGTGCACGGGGGTGTCCCACGACACGAGCTTCTTGGCCACCGCCCACGAGATCGCGGTCGCACCGACCGGCTTGGACACGCTGGCCAGCTGGAACACGGTGTCCGCGTCGACAGGCGCGCCGGTGGTCACGTCCCGCACGCCGAAGCCCTGCGCGAACACCACCTTCCCGTCATGGACGACTCCGACCGCGATCCCCGGGATGCCGGTCTTCGCCTGCACCTGCCGGACGATCCCAGGCAGCGCCGCCACCGCGGCGTCGATCGTCGCCGGCGTCGGGGACGTCGCCGTCCACGCGTTCGGTGACGGCAGCGAGTCGTCGGACTCGGCGCGGGCGATCGGCGCGATCAGAATTGCCGCAGCGCTCAGGGCGATCGTGGCGAGGGACAGCGAACGTCGCACAGGTCCTCCTTCGATGAGGGCGAGACCCTATCGATCGGGCACCTGCGGCGCGAGGGCCGATCCGCGCCTCTCCGACTCTCCGGCGAACCAGGTTTCCGCACATCCGGCGGCGTGACGCACAGCGTGCGCGGGCACTCGGCGCTAGCCTCACGTGCGTGACGAACGGGGGCGATCGTCCGGCGGGGTGGTACGCCGACCCGCTCGGTACGCCCTGGCTCCGTTACTGGGACGGCGTCCGCTGGACCGGTCACCTGTTCGACCGCGCCTTCGTCCCACCGGCAGCCCAGAACCCCGCGCCAGCGCCGTCAGCGCCGCCGCTCGCGCCGGAAC
The DNA here is from genome assembly GCA_017849335.1 of Actinomycetales bacterium. Lineage (GTDB taxonomy): Bacteria > Actinomycetota > Actinomycetes > S36-B12 > S36-B12 > UBA10649. Next base: position 5,117 of record JAFIHP010000301.1, read on the forward strand.
AGGAACCGGCGGCAGCGCAGTCAGCGCCGCCGGCAGCGGCGGTGGCGCCGATGCGCCCGGTCGACGTCCCTGACCCCGCGTCTTCGCCGTCGCTCACGCCGGCCCGGATCCTGCTGGGACTGGGGGCCGCGCTCCTGATCGCCGCGGCCGCCGCGTTCATCGCCTACGCGTGGACCGTCATCGGCCCAGCCGGGCGGACGGTCCTCATCAGCGCTGTGGCGATCGGATTCATCCTCGCCGCGGTCCTGGTTCGCCCCCGCGCCCTGCGGGAGACGTTCGCGGTCATCGGTATGGGAACCGTCGCAGTCGAGCTCATCTACGGCTACTCCGTCGGAGTGATCCCGGACGGGACCTTCGCCGCGGACCGCCCGTGGCTGACCATCACCTTCGCCATCCTCACGGTGGCCTTGTGGGCGCTGGGGCGGTACGCCGACCTCGTGTCGGCGCGGATCGCGGCCGGGGTGTCGTACGTCGGAGGCGTCGTCGCACTCCTCGTGCTGGTCTGCGCCTGGCCCGTCGACGTCCCGGGTTACGCGGCCGTGGTGCTCACGGGGGGACTGGGCCTGGCGGCCGCGCTCACCACCCTGACGCCGCGGCTCGCGCGCATGCCGTCCGTCCGCGCGTTCGCCGCCATCGCCCTCGGCCTCGCCGCGACCCTGGCTGTCGCAGTCCAGATCCTCGTCAGCCTGGTGGAGGCAGACCCCCCACCGCCGGTGTGGATCGCCTGCCTGGCCGTGCTCGCCGGCACATGCGCCGTCGTCACCATGCGGGCACGGGACAGCCGACACCTCGCGGAGATGGCGGCCGTCGTGGCCGCCGGACTGGCGGGCGGGTCGGTCGGCCTCGCTCTGGGCCTCGCGCCCAGCCCGGTCCTCGCCCTCGCCCTGGCGACGCTCGTCGGGCTCGGCGGGGCGCTCGCCCTGGTACAGCGCCGGCGGTCGGGCCTGGGCGTCGCCTTCGCACTTGGCGTGCTGCTCCTCGCCCTCGCATCGAGCGGCGGGGCCCTCGGCCGAGATGGCCAGGCGCCCGATGCACTGGTCGCGGTGACGGGAAGCGCTGCCGCGCTGACGTTCGGCTACGCCGTCGTCGGACGCCGGCCGGAGGTCGTGTGGGCGAGTGGGCCGCTCGCCGTCATCGCTGGCTGGACCGCGTTGGCGACGTGGGACGTCACGGTGGTCGAGGCGTACTCGCTACTTCTGCTGGTCGCCGTGCTGGCGACCCTCGCCGTCGCGTCGAAGCGAGCACTCCTCCCGCGCGAGCGTGCGATCGACGCCGCCCTGCTGATCGCACTGGCGTCCACCGTTCCGTCCGCGATCGTGGCGACCGTCGCCGACCGTCCGACGTCCGATGTCGACTGGGTCAGCACGGCCTGGCTGAGTGTCGCTGTCACCGCCATCGGCATCGCGGGGGCCTTCGCGGTGGCGGCGCGCCGGCGGGCCCTCCGCCCGGTGGCGATCGCGGGTTCTGGCGTGCTGCTGATCGAGCTGTGGACCCTGGTGAGCGGCCTCCTGCCCGGGGATCCCACGTGGGAGTACTACGTGTGGACGGCGTACATCGCCTACGCCGCCGCTGCCCTCGTCCTGGCCCGCCGCCGCACGGTGCTGGGGATGGGCGCGATCGTCGCGGCGTCCGCGAGCGTGCTGCCCGCCGGGGCCTGGGCGTGGGACGTGGCAGGTCACGCGATTCCGGTCACGCCGTGGCTGTCGGTCCTGCTCACGCTCGCGGGATCCGCCGCCCTCGCGATCGTGGGCGTCCGGCGTCGGTCGCCCGTCCTCCTGCTCATTGCCGGGACGCTCGTGTGGATCGTCGTCACCGGAGTCGCGGTCACCCGCGTGTGGCCCGACGACTGGCGCACCCCGATCGTCGTCTCGGGGATCGTCGCCCTGGCCACGGGCCTGGCCTGCCGCCGGGTGGTGCCCACGCTCCACTCCCTGTGGGCCGTGGGGGTCCCGGGGTCACTCGTCCTCGTCCCGTTCGCCGTCGACCCGGGCACCCGACCCGACGCGGCGCCGGCCGGATTCGCCGTGGTCGTCGTCGCCGCGGCGGTCGTCAGCATCGCGGGGGCTCGCGGGCGCACCGCCGGACTGCTGCTGCCCGGGGCGCACTCGCTCGCGATCAGCGCGATCGCCCTGGTCTGGCATGCCGCCGCGGCCATGCCCGCGTGGCTGTGGCTCGCCCTCGCGGGCGGCGCGCTCCTGACTGCCGGCGTGCACCTGGAGACGACGCGTGCCGGGATCCGGCACGGCGTCGCGTGGATGCGCGAGCTCGACTGAGGATCCACGACCGACGACGAAGCCCCGGCCGGCTCCCTGACGGGACCCGAACCGGGGCTTGCGATGGTGCGCGAGGGGGGAGTCTCGCCCTCCCCGCTGGGGGTCTCCCCAGAACCAGCCGGGAATGTCGGATATGTCGTCACGCTGCCCGACAGTAGCCGCGGTCGCGGACAGGAACGTGGCCGTCGGATTCCGCGTGGTCTTTCGTCTCGAGTGGTGCCTCTTCGAGTCTCGCCCCGTGACCGAGACAGCCGCCACCTGAGGCCTGCCACTGACCGCAGCGGGTCGCGCTTACGCGAACAAGCGCCTCACCTGATATCGGCGTCGGGAGCCCCCGTGGTCCACCGTGACCACCCGGGTCATGGAACGCTGCGAACACTTCCATCGGGCAGAATGCGACGACCAACGTCGGACGAGGGTCGGACGCCCGAGACGACGGGCAGTCTGCCTAGCAACCTCGCCCTCCGCGGTTGGCTTGGCCCGACATTGCTTGAGCGGGAGGTCCGACCGTCGCGCGCAGGGCGCTGATGGGCAGGAATGGGGGACGGTGAGTACGAGACTCGAGTTGGTGTGGCCGAACAAGGACAAGTTCCTGCTCATGCCACGCGATGCGGATGGCAAGCCCGTATGGGTGGAGCCGACCCACCCGGCCGCATGCGAAGTCCGGCTGTCCACCTTCACCGACGCCGTCGGCACCGTCGGCGACGACCCGCACGCCGACAACCTGCTGTTCACCGGCGACAGCCTCGATGCTCTTCGCATCCTTGCTGAGGTGCCGGAGTTCCGCCGTCACTACCGGGGCAAGGTCAAGCTCGTCTACATCGACCCACCGTTCAACACCGGGCAGACGTTCACGCACTACGACGACTGGATGGAGCACTCGACCTGGCTGTCGTTCATGCGCGACCGCCTGCTGCTAATCAAGGACCTGCTCTCGCCCGACGGTTCCGTGTGGGTGCACTTGGACGATGCCGAGGTCCACCGGATGCGATGCCTGATGGATGAGGTTCTCGGCGCCGGCAATTTCATCACCTCGGTTGCATGGCAGAAACGCACCACCCGTGAAAACCGCTCCGCGTTCTCTTCGACGTACGACCACCTCCTGGTGTACTCACGCGGGTCGGTGGCAATCTGGCGCGACGCCCGCAATCCGCTGCCAAACGAGGGAACCGGCTACTCCAACCCGGACGATGACCCGCGCGGACCGTGGACCTCTCTGCCGTTCAGCGCCCCCGGTTACCGGCCGAACCAGATGTACAACATCACTACACCCACCGGCGTCGTCCACACTCCTCCGCGCGGCCGCTGCTGGGGAGCCACCGAACCGGTCTACGAGCGCTACCTCGCCGATGGCCGGGTCTATTTCCCGAGGGGAGGAGCTGGGAAGCCGCGCATCAAGCAGTTCCTGACTGAGGCGTCGGGCTTGGTTCCGCTGACCTGGTGGCCCGCGTCCGACGTGGGAACGAACGACGACGCTAAGCGGCACGCGATGGCGTTGGCTCCCGATGTCGATGACGCGTTCTCCACTCCGAAGCCCGAGTCCCTGCTCGAGCGTATCGTCCACATCTCCACTAACCCGGGAGACATCGTCCTCGACTGCTTCGCCGGCTCCGGCACCACCGCAGCTGTCGCGCACAAGATGGGGCGCCGATGGGTCACGTGCGAGGTGCTTCCCGACACGGTCGCCACATTCACCCGGCCGCGCCTGACGAAGGTCACCGAAGGTGGGGACCCTGGCGGGATCACGCAGGCCGTCCAGTGGGAGGGCGGAGGGGGCTTCCGGTCCGTCGAGATCGGCCCGACCATGTACGAGACTGGACCCGGGGGCTTGGTGCTGCTCGCGGACTGGGCGACGAACGGCAAGTTCTCGCGCGCCGTCGCCGGCCAGCTCGGCTTTGAGGTCACTGACGATGCCCCCTACTGCGGCCGCCGCGGTCGCATGCGCCTGGCCGTCCTCGACGGCGCCGTTGGCCCGGAGGAAGTGCGTGACCTCGTCTCCCGCCTGGACGACAAGGAGCGCCTAACCATCGCCGCCAAGATTGTCATGCCTGACAGCGAGGACATCCTCGCCAAGCTGTCGCCGGGCTCGCGCATCCGCAAGGCCCCGCGCGACCTGCTCACCCCGGCCCGCCGCTCCCGGCGCGTCACCGCCCCTGACCCTGGGAGCACGACATGACCGTCGCCGTCTACGACCCGTCATCGGTCGAGCACATCGCCAGCCAGATCGACCTGCGCGAACCCAACCGGGCCGCGCTCGACGCGCTCGCGCAGGCTCTCGGCACCGCCCTCGACGGGGCGGAGCTCGTCGCTGACCTCGCCACCGGCGTCGGCAAGACGTACATCGCCGCCGGCCTGCTCGACTACC
>JAFIHP010000302.1 GCA_017849335.1 Actinomycetales bacterium
ACGGCTTCATCTACGACGTGGCAACCGGACGGCTGGTCGAGGTCCCAGCGGCCACGGAGGCGGGCCGCGCCGGGTGAGCCGTCGTTGACCCGTCGCCCGACGGGCGGAACACTCCTGCCATGACGAGCACCCGGGGCATCGGCGGGATCTTCCTCCGCGCGCAGGACCCGGACCGGCTGAGCGCCTGGTACGCCGAGCGGCTGGGAGTCGGTGCCGGCCTGACCGGGGGCGACGACCTCGACCCGCTGCCGTGGGCGTGGCACGCCGCCGCAGGCCCTGTCGTGTTCGCGCCGTTCCCGGCGGACACCGACTACTTCCCGGCGGACAAGGCGTTCATGCTCAACCTGCGCGTCGCCGACCTCGACGCCGCGCTCGCGCCCTTCCGCGAGGCGGGCGACGTCGTCGTCCAGGAGCCGGACTGGGACTCGCCGGAGACCGGACGCTTCGCCCGCGTCTTCGACCCCGAGGGCAACCCGGTCGAGCTGTGGGAGCCCCCCGCACCCTGAGTCCCTCGTAGGCTGCGTCGTCGTGGCCACCCCGCGCAGCGCCGGAACGGTCGTGGCGGGCGCGACCTCCCCGGCACGTGCGACGAGCACGGACCCCCGGGCCGAGCGCGTCCGGGCGGCGTTGATCCAGGCCGGGTTCGACCTGCTGACCGAATGCCGCATCGCCGACATCTCGGTCCCCGACATCGTCGCGCGGGCCGGGGTCAGCCGGCCGGTGTTCTACCGCCACTTCGCCGATCGCGACGACCTCGTCGTGGCGGCACTGGTCCAGCGCATGGACGAGGCCGTGGCTCCGTCCAGCGACGACGCCGACGCGGTCCGGCGCGTTCTGTCCTGGGCGGACCGGCACCGCGTCCTCTACGCGAACATCCATCCGAGCTACGCCGCCCAGCAGGTCTCGGGCCGGCTCCGGGAGATCATCCGGCCGTGGTGCCGCCGTCTCGCGGCGGGCGCGAGCACCGGGCGCGACCCCCGCGACCTGCGCGACCACGAGCAGTTCCTCGTCGGAGGGGTCCTGGAGCTCGTGCGTGCGTCCGCCTCGGCGGTCCCCGCACGACGGATCGACGCCGATCGGATCATGCGGCTGACAGCCTCGCTCGTTTCGTAGACAATCGTCTACGAAACGTAGTCGAGCCCCCGTCCCGAGGAACGACATGACCACGACCTTCGCGTTCGACCCGCACGCCCCCGCGTTCTACCAGGACCCTTACCCGACCTACGCCCAGCTGCGCAGCCAGGCGCCGGTCGCCCGCGTGCCCGGAGACTCCGAGCTGTGGTTCGTGACCACGTGGGAGCTCGTTCGCGAGGCGCTCATGGACCCGCGCCGGTTCTCCTACGTCTTCCCGCCGGCCCGGCGCGACACCCCTCCGCCGGAGATCGCCGCCGAGGTCGAGGCCCTGCGCGCGCAGGGCCTGCCGTACGCGTCCGCCCTGGGCACGTCCGACCCGCCGCTGCACACGCGCTACCGCCGGATGGTGAACCGGGCTTTCACCCCACGGGCGCTGGCCGCGATGGAGGCCCCGGTCCAGGACGTCGTGCGTGACCTGGTCGCGGCGCTGCCCGACGGCGAGGTGATCGACATCATGGAGCGGCTGACGATCCCGCTTCCGGTCTGGGCGATCATGCGGATCCTCGGCGTCGACGACGCCTACCGCGGCGAGCTGCGCCAGTGGTCCGCGGCGGCGACCGCGGCCATGGGCAGCAAGCTGACCCCCGAGCAGTGGCTGCAGACCGAGCGGGACACCCTGCGGTTCCAGCAGGTCATGCGCGAGCTCCTCGCCGAGCACCGCGCGAACCCGCGCGAGGGCGACCTGCTGTCCGCGCTGGTCGCCCCGGACGAGGACGGCAACGCCCTGTCCGACCTCGAGCTCGTGTGGTTCGTCCGCGAGCTCGTGGTGGCGGGCAACGAGACCACGGTCCGATCGCTGGCGGCGATGGTCCTCGACATCGACGCGCTGCACGCCAAGGACCCGCTCGTCTGGGACCGCCTGCGCGACGACGAGGCGTACCGCCGCGGCGTCGTCGAGGAGAGCATCCGGATGGCCGCGCCGGTGATGGGCCTGTGGCGGGTGACGACGGAGGACGTCGAGCTCGGCGGGGTGCGGATCCCCACGGGCGCGTCCGTCTTCCTCGCCTACGGCTCAGCCAACCGCGACGACGCCGTCTTCGACGACCCGGACACCTACGACCCCGAGCGGGCCAACGTGCGCGAGCACCTGGCGTTCGGCCACGGCATCCACGTCTGCATCGGCGCCGGCCTGGCCCGGATGGAGTCGTCCGCGGCGCTGCTGGCACTCGGTCGCGCCGTCACGTCGCTGGAGGTGATCGACCGCGACAGCTTGCGGTACGAGCCCAGCTACGGGCTACGCGGGCTGTACGACCTCCCGGTGCGGGTCCACCGCCGCTGACCGGCGACCGTCAGCGGCGGCCCTCGCCCGCCCGCTGGTGGTTGCGCCAGGGTCCGGGGATCAGCCAGATGAACATCCCGAGGATCCAGACGATCAGCGTGCCCCAGATCCAGCCCCAGCCGTTGATCGCGATTCCGTCGGTGAAGATCACCGTGATCAGCAGGGCGAGGAACGTCGAGATCAGGCCGGTGAGGGCGACGATGGACCCGGCGTTGCGGATGAGGAACTTCAGCACCAGCCAGGTGAACAGGCCGCTGAGGATCGCGAAGACGACCAGGCTCACGATGAACCCGGTCGCGCTCGTGATGTCGAACTGGTCGGCCGGCAGGATCAGCGCGGCCAGCAGCAGGCCGATGGCGTTTCCGCCGAGGCCGAGGATCCATCCCATGAGGAATCGAGGCATGGCGTCACCGTAGACCCGCGGACGCCGTCATGCCGGGGTTCTCGGGCGAGGACACGAGGGCGCTCACTACCAGCGCGGGAGGGCCTTTCCGGGGTTGAGGATCCCGGCCGGGTCCCACGCCTGCTTGACGCGGGCGTGCAGGGCGACGGCGACGCTGTCGAGCTCGTGCGTGAGAGCGTCGTTCTTGAGCGCCCCGCCGCCGTGATCCCCGGTGATAGTGCCGCCGAGGGCGAGGGATAGGTCGAGGATCGCGTCGAACGCCACGAGGGCCCGCGCGGCCGCGTCGACG
>JAFIHP010000303.1 GCA_017849335.1 Actinomycetales bacterium
ATCACGATCGCCCTCGCCTGGCTCGCCGCGATCGGCCTGATGCGCAGCCGATCGCGCGCGCTGCTCATCGCCACGGCGGCACTCGTCGTCGTGACCCTCGTCGCCGGGTCGCGGGTCTCCGCGGCGATCGGCGGGCTGGCGACCTTCGCCCTGCTCGTCCTGTGCACGCTGCCGGGGATCTGGGCGGCCGCGCGGTCGCAGTCGCGGCTGCTGGTCGCTCCCGCGGTAGTCCTCATCCTGTTCGCGGTCCCGCAAGCGCTCATCGTCGCCCGCGGCATCCTCGACAAGGACCCGTTCCTGACCTACCGGCAGGATGCGTCCCAGCTTCTCGGCGTGCCGTGGTGGGCGGCGCTCGTCTCGTCCGCCCCGGTCATCGCGGTGTGGCTGTTCGCCGTCCTCGCCGAGCGGGGCACCGGCGAGCGCTCGGTTACCGTCCGCGCCGGACTCGCGGCCCTGGCCTTCGCGACGCTCATGCTGACGTTCAACGACTGGTGGGGCTTCGCCCAGGAGCCGTACCGCCTGTGGCTGGCGATGATGATGCAGTCGCTGCTGCTCCTCGCCCCGATCGTCGCCCTGAGCATCGCCCGGCTGCGGGAGCGTCCCGCGGCTGCGCGGTCGCCGTGGGTCGTCGCCGCGGCGGGAGCGGCCGTCGTCCTGGTCGGCCTGTCGGTCCTGGACTTCGGCGCCTTCCGCGCGTACGTGAAGGACTCCGGCGTCGTCCGCTTCGACGCCGCCCGCTATGCCGCCATGGCGACGCTCACCGAGCAGACGACCGGTCTGATCAGCGGCGGCCCGTGCGTCGACCCGCAGGAGTTGAAGGTCGCCACGCGCAAGCCGGTCGCGTACTACAACCAGGGCATCGCGTGGCCGGACAACAAGGCGGCGATCGACGCGGTCGTCAGCGACTGGCGGTCAAACGCGTTCAACCCGGACTCACTCCGCGCGGCGAAGGTGGGCTACCTCGTCACCGACAGCGCGTGCGGCACGACCTGGCCGGTCGAGGGGACCATGGGCGTCGCGAAGGCCGGCTCGCTGGACTATGCCGACGATGCCGGGTCCGGCACCCTGACCCTCTGGCGCATCCTGACCTAGCCCTCCCGCCGCGCCGCAAGGGAGAAGTGCAGGCGCCGGCCGAGCGTGCGGACCGCAAGCGCGACCTCGCTGCGCGCGCGGTCTAGGGCCCCGAAGCGCACCCGCCCCTCGGCGACGACAGCGTCGCGCCAGCCGCGGAACTGCTCGCGCTGCCGCCCGATCAGCGACGAGCTCCACGCCGTGCCCGAGACCCGGAACGACGCGAGCACCGCGCGGTCGCACACCGCCCCTCCGGCACGCATCACGTGGGCGTAGGTGGCGACATCGATCATGTACGGCCAGCGGTCGTCCCACGGCATCGACGCCCGAGCGGCGTCGCCGCGCATCAGCACGGCCGCCGGCTCCCCGAGCGTGTTGGTGCCGGCCAGGAGACAGTCGCGTATCGCCCCCTCGGCGCTCACCCCGCCGTGCAGGTGGCTGAGCCCGTGGCTGGACCGCAGCACCCGCCCGGTGCCGTCGATCACCCGGCGGCGCGACGCGGCGAGCACGGCACGGGGAAAGGCCTCGAGCGACGCCACCTGCGCCGAGACCGCGCCGGGCGTGATGAGGTCGTCGGCGCACATGAGCTTCACGTAGTCGCCGCGGCTCTCGTCGACGGCCTGCGTCCAGTTCGCCCCCGCGGGCTGCGTCACCTCGCGGTACACGACGCGCAGCCGCGGGTCCTCGACCGTGCGCAGCCACTCGGCCGAGCCGTCCGTCGACCCGTTCTCGACGACCACCACCTCGATCGGCTCGTAGTCCTGGGCCAGCGCGCTCCCGACGGCATCGGGCAGGTAGGGCATCCCGTTGTAGACCGGGATGACGATCGAGACCAGGGGCCGGCCCGTCACGCGGACGTCCCGTGCGCCGGCAGCGATCGCCACACGCGGCTCAGGCCCTCGTCGAGGGTCACCGACGGCTGCCAGCCCGGAGGCGGCGCACCGAACACCCAGTCGGTGCGCATCTCTCGCGGCCGTGACGGACGCACGCCCCACCGGACGGGGACCGGCCGGCCGACGACCGCCTCGACACGTGCATGCAGCTCGCGCACCGTCACCGGAGACCAGGACCGCACGACGCTTGCGGTGGGCGCCGTCGGCGCGAGCGCGACGTCAGCGATCCCGCGCGCGACGTCGTCGACGTAGGTCAGGTCGATCAGCTGCTCCCCGTCGCTCATGTCCAGCGTCACGCCGTCCTGTGCCGCGTTCAGGAGCACCGGCACGAGCTTGGGCCGCACGTCGCCCGGGCCGTACGTGTCGAAGAGCGTCACGGTCCGGACGTCGAGCCCGCGCACGTGCGCGTAGTAGCGGCACACGTCGGCGAAGGCCTGCTTCGTCGCGGCGTACAGCGACACGGGCTCGTAGTCGGCCCCGTCGACGTGCTGCCAAGCCGACTCGATCGAGACGAAGCGCGCATCGGCCGCGAGCGCCGCCTCTGCGAGGACCGTCCCCCACTCGATGTTCGTGCGGACGAGGTCGGGGATGTCGGCCGGCGTGTGCGCGGCGAGGAAGTGCGTCGCGAGGTGGAGCACGACGTCGGGGGCGAACGCCGACACCTGGGCGACGGCATCGTCCGGCGTGAGCGCGGACACCTCACGGCCGAGAGGTTCGACGACGCAGCCGCGGTCGGACAGCAGCGGCACCAGCGCGCGGCCGACGAAGCCGCTCGCGCCGGAGACCGCGACGCGCAGGCTCATGCCGGCCCGAACGTGAAGGGGGACTCGAACGCGGCCAGCGACGTCAGCGCTCGGTCGCGCTCGGACAGCAGGGGCTCGCTCGCGACGAGCGCCACACCGGCGGACCCGTAGTGCACGCCACCGTCGTGCTCCGGGGAGTGGAAGTCCTCCTGGAGGTACACCATCGACGCCCCGTCGCCGACGACCTCGAAGCCGTGCGCGCACCCGTCGGGCACGAGCAGTCCTCCGCTGACGGGGGGCAGCTCGGTCTCCCAGAGCAGGCCCTCCGTGGGACTGCCGCGGCGCAGGTCGAGCAGGAAGTCCCGAACCGCACCGCTGGTGACGAAGACGAGCTTGCGGGTTGACCGGGGCGGCAGCTGGACGTGCAGCCCACGGAAGACGCCGCGGGCCGACTGGGACCAGAACACCTCGCGGACGGCGAACGCGCCGCCGGGTGCCTCGTCGCCCGCACCGAGGATCTTGGTGAGACTGCCGCGCGCGTCGGTGGCGGGGATCCGCCCGGTGAGGAAGGCCCCGGGGATCGGCGTGCTCCGCCAGGGCGCTGACACGCACCGCAGCGTACACAGCGGTCTGCCGGCCGCCCGCGTCCTGCGCGCTACCCTGCTGCCATGCCGACGCTCGACGAAGCGCGCGCAGTCAGCGTCAGCGTCGTCATCCCCGTGTACGCCGGTGAGGCGACGCTTCCCGAGCTGATCGAGGAGCTGGCCGCCTACCACGATCGCGCCCGTACCCCGGCCGGTCGGCCCTTCGTCGTCTCCGAGGTCGTCCTGGTGTGGGACCGCGGCCCCGGCCGCAGCGACGACGCGATCCGCGAGCTGTCGGCGAAGTACGACTGGGTCCGCCCCGTCTGGCTGTCGCGCAACTTCGGCCAGCATCCGGCAACCCTCGCCGGGATGTCGTCGTCCGGCGGCGAGTGGATCGTCACGATGGACGAGGACGGCCAGCACGACCCGGCGTACATCGGCGCGATGCTCGACCGGGCCTACGAGACGCGTTCCCAGCTGGTCTACGCCGCTCCGACGAACCCCCCGCCCCACGGCCCTGCGCAACGTCGCGTCGCGGCTCGCGAAGCTGTCGTTCAAGTGGCTGCTGGGGGACACCAGCCTCGAGTCGTTCCACAGCTACCGCCTCCTCCTCGGGGAGGTCGGCCGGAGCGCGGCGGCGTACACCGGGTCGGGCGTGTATCTCGACGTCGCGCTCGCCTGGGTCGTCTCGGACGTGACGACCTGCCCCATGCCCATGCGATCGGAGGGCCGGCCCGCCAGCAACTACTCGCTGCGCCGCCTCGTGTCGCACTACGGACGACTCGTCGTGTCGTCCGGGACGAGGCCGCTCGCCATCGTCTCGCTCGTAGGCCTGCTGTTCCTCGTCCTGGGGGTCCTGTACTCGGTGTGGGTGCTGGTCAACCGGTTCGCCGGCAACATCGCACCCGCCGGATGGACCTCGACGTTCGTCTCGATCCTCGTCGTGGGCGGCCTGACGCTGTTCTCGCTCGGCGTCATCGCGCAGTACATCCGCGCGTCGACGAACATGTCGCTGGGGAAGCCGCTGTACGTCGTCGTCCGTGACCCGGGCACCGTGTTCGACGACGACGCGCCGGACCCGTCCTGACGATGCTGGTCTGGGTCGTCGGCTCGGGCGGCATGCTCGGGAGCGCGCTGGTCCTCCGTGCGCGGGCACAGGCCGCCGACGTGTTCGACGCGACGCCGGTGCCGTGGGCCGATCCGGTCGCCGCGCAGCAGGTGCTGAGGGCCGACGCCGAGCGGCTCGCCGACACCGCCGGCGACCGCGACTGGGCGGTCATGTGGGCCGCGGGCGCCTCGGTCGTCTCCAGCGGCGCCCACGGCGTCGACGCGGAACGGGCAGCGCTGCGAACGCTGCTCGGCCGGATCGCCGAGCGTCCACCGGCCGGACCCGGCGCGGTCTTCGTGACGTCGTCGGCCGGCGGCGTGTACGCCGGATCGTCGGGGCCGCCGTTCTCGACGGACTCCGAGCCGCGACCGATCAGCCCGTACGGCCAGCTCAAGCTCGACCAGGAGACCGACGCGCGTGAGCTGGTCGGCGGCCGGATCCCGTTGGTGCTCGGCCGTTTCTCGAACCTCTACGGACCGGGGCACAACACCGAGAAGGGCCAAGGGCTCATCGCGATGCTGTGCCGCGCCTGCGTGCGGCGCGCTCCGTTGAACCTCTACGTCCCGATGGACACCGTCCGCGACTACCTCTACGTCGACGACGCGGCCGACCTGGCGTGGCGCGCGACGATGAGCGCCGTCGGCGAGCAGCCGGCGGGTGTCCACGTCGAGGTCGTCGCGAGCGGGCGCGCGGCGACGGTGGGAGAGGTGATCGCGACCATCCAGGCGGTGGCGCACCGACGCGTACCGCTCGCGCTCGGCACCGATGCGAGCGCCCGCCACCAGGTGCCGGATCTTCGACTCGTGCCATCCGTCGACGTGGACGCCTCGACGCTCACGACGCTGCCGGCGGGCATCAAGCGCGTGTTCGACGCGGCGATCTCGCGGGCGGTCTGATGCGCACGCTGGTCCTCGGCGGGACGGGGTTCATCGGGTCGCCGCTGGTGACCGTGCTCTCCGGGCGCGGTGTCGACGTGGTCACGCTCGGCCGGGCCGCGAGCGCGGACGTCGTCCTCGACGTGCTCGACCCCGAAGCGCTCGCCGCGTACCTGCGGCGGGAGCCCTTCGACGTCGTCGTCAACCTCGCCGGAGCGGGGCTCGCGACGGAGTCGGTCGGGCTGCACGTCATGCAGGAGGTCAACGCGCTGCTGCCGGCGCGCGCGCTGTCCGTCCTGCTCGACCTGCCGACCCCACCGGCATTCGTGCACGCCGCCAGCAGCACCGAGCGGCAACGCGACGACGAGCCGCACGAATCGGAGTACAGCCGCACCAAGCACGACGGCGCGCAGGCCGTTCGCGCTCTCGCTGCGGACGCGACGACACCGATCGTCCTGGCGCGGATCCATAACACGTACGGCCCGGACCAGCCGCGAACCCGCTTCGTCGCCGGCACGATCGGCGAGCTGGCGGCCGGTCGACCGGTGCGCCTGAACTACCCGGGGCGCGTGCGCGACTTCGTGCTGGTCGATGATGTCGCCCACTCGATCGCGGACGTCGTCGTCTCACCGGTGTCCGCGCCGCGCGAGGTGGAGCTGGGCACCGGGGTCGGGACCGCGTTGCGCGACCTCGCGCTGACGGTCGCCCGCCTCCTCGGTCGGCCCGCATCCCTGGTGGAGTCAGCCGGGCTGGCCGTCACCGACCCGCACCCGTACGCGGTCGCGCAGCAGCCCGGCGGCACGCTCGGCACGTGCCGCACTACCCTCGACGAGGGCCTGGCCCGGACGTTGAGGGAGTGACATGCGCTGGCTGATCACCGGGGGATCGGGCTTCATCGGCACCAACCTGGCCGGGCACCTGGTCGGCCGAGGCGACGACGTGGTGGTCGTGGACGACCTGAGCCGTGGAGGCTCGGAGCTCAACGCCGCCTTCCTGCGCCGCGAGCACGCGCTCGAGGTCAACCGGATCGACGTCAGCGACACCGCGGCGCTGGGAGCGTTCCTGGCCGCGCAGGACAGCTTCGACGCGATCGCCCACCTTGCCGGCCAGGTCTCGTTCCTCGCGTCGCTCGCCGACCCACGCCGCGACTTCGAGGTCAACGCACTGGGCACGCTGAACGTGCTGGAGCACGTACGCGAGCATTCGCCGCACACGGTCGTGGTCGGGATGAGCTCCAACAAGGTCTACGGCGACCTGTCGCACGTCGCGTTCGTCGAGGAAGCGACCCGGTACGTCGCGCCGGACTACCCGAACGGGTTCGGGGAGGACCTTCCGCTGGAGTTCCACGGCCCCTACGGCTGTTCCAAGGGCACCGCCGACCAGTACCTCGCCGACTACGGGCGGATGTTCGGGCTGCGGACCGCGAGCCTGAGGCAGTCGTCCGTGTACGGGCCGCACCAGCACCCGCGTTCGGACCAGGGCTGGGTGGCGCACCTCGTGGGCGAGGCGCTCGCCGGGCGGCAGATCGCGCTGAACGGGGTGGGCAAGCAGGTGCGCGACCTGCTGCATGCGACCGATCTCGCCCGCCTGTTCGTCGCGCTCGCGGAGTCGGTCGAGCCGGGCGTCGGGTACCAGCTCAACGTCGGCGGCGGGATGGGCAACGACCTGTCGATCCTGGAGCTGTTCGCGTGGCTGGCCGAGCGCACCGGCCAGGAGGTCGACTTCGTGACCGGCCCGACCCGACCCAGCGACCAGCTCGTCTTCGTGTCGGACAACGTCCGCGTCGGCGAGCTGACCGGCTGGTCTCCGCAGGTGACGCTCGAGGCCGGACTCACCGCGCTGCTGGAGTCGTCCGCGGAGTAGCCGGGTCCGTGTTTTTCGACGAGGGCCGCTACGGCTTTACCTCCACGACCACCCACTGCTTCTGCCCGTTCCAGGGCTGAGGAGAGGACAGGTCGAGCAGGGCCGCGCAGTCCGGGCTTCGGCCGAGCGCCGAAGCGACCCGCCCGTCCATCACGATGCGCCGCACGCCGTCCGCACGCCACTGCTGACACTGGAGGCCGGCCAGTCGGCGGCTCAGGACCAGGTAGTCGGGGCTGCTGACGATCGGATCGGCAAC